>NZ_JBWKDJ010000003.1:0-44207 GCF_056436025.1 Streptomyces sp. NPDC043853 | reverse complement strand
CTCCGCCGCGACGACCGTCGCGACGACAACCGCGGCGGTGGCTTCAACCGTGACCGCCGGGACGACCGTGGTGACCGTGGCTTCGAGCGCCGTGACGACCACCGCGGTGACCGTGGCGGCTTCCGCCGCGACGACCGCCCGTCCGGCGGCTACCGCTCGGCCGGCGGCGACCGTCCGTTCAACCGCGACCGCCGCGACGACCGTCCCTCGGGCGGCTTCCGCTCCGGCGGCGGCGACCGCCCCTACGGCCGCCGCGACGACCACCGTCCGTCCGGCTCGGGCTCCGGCTCCTTCGGCCGCCGCGACGACAAGCCGCGCTGGAAGCGCAACGGCTGACGGTCACTCCTGATCTGACGGACAGGGCCCGTACGACACCTCGTGTCGTACGGGCCCTGTCCCGTTCCCGGGGCCGGTTCTCGTACATCCATCCGGGGTGCTCGTGAGTCTCCTCTCCGGCACCCGCAGGGGTGCCACCTCTGAGGAGACCGAGGAAGCCCATGCCATCCGCACGGCAGAGATCCGTACGCGTACCGCGCCGATCCGTACACAGGAGGAGTCGGAGCGCCCTGGGCGCCGTCGCGCTCGCGCTCGCCATGGGCGCGGGCGTACTGGTGGACGCGCCCATGGCGACGGCGGCCCCCGCGGCGGGGACGGAGCTGACGATTCCTGCTCCACCGACCAAGGCGCCGCCGCAGCAGCCCCTCTACGCCGCCGGGACGGGATTGCTGACGCACGTGGCGGGGCCCGATTTCCGATGGCAGCGTCTTTCGGACGGCAAGACCGCCACGGCGCCGTACTGCGACCAGTTCTCGACCGGCGACTCGTTCGCCTGTTACACCGATTTCGGACGGACGGGGGCGCTCCCCATCCACGACTTCGTCTCGGGCTCGACCGAGCAGGTCGCCCTCCCCGCGGGCCACACGTGGATGAAGGCGTTCTCCCGAACTCATGCCCTGACCTTCAGCGTTCGCCCCGACGGGTGGAAGGAGCTGCACCTCGTGGGCCGGTCGGGCAACCCGGTCAAGGACGCGGTCGTCAAGACCACGGCGAAGGTCAGCGGGACTCCCCGGGTCATGGACTTCAACGCGACCCACGCACTGATCGGCTACCTCACGAACGGGGGCCATCAGCTCGGCCTGATCGACTTCGCCGGCGCCTCGATGGAGGTCGTGCCGCTTCCTGCGGGCTCCCGCACCGACAACGCGGACGCCGCCTTCGGCTCCGACTGGGTCGCTGTCACCCTCTTGCCGTGGGAAGCGACGGTCGCTCCCCGCAACAACCTCGGCGCGCAGCGGAAGATCTACCTGCCGTTCTCTGCCGAGAGCATCCAGGTGCTCGGCAACTGGCTTCTCGTGCAGCGGCGCGAGGGTGACGTGGACATGTACTCGCTGACCGCCTCGGGGACCCCCGAACCCCGAGCACTCATCGGCAGCCCCGGTTACGGGGTCGACAACCTGCAGATGATCCAGGGGGCGGACGGGGCTGTCTACGCCGTCGGCGGCAAGGAGTCCACCTCCTGGGGCGTCAACCGCATCTTGCTGGATGCCGCGGGGCGGCCGACGGTCGAGCAGGTGCTGCGTACGACACCCGACCCAGTGGGCCGTGAGGAGCTGCGGTTCGCCCAGGGGCAGGTCGTCTTCAACCAGGAGGAGCCGTTCAGCCGGGTCGGTCATGACGTGTCACTCACCTCGCCCGCCTCGGTCTCCGCGTCGCCGACGTGGACGTGCACGGACGAAGCCGAGGGCGGCCTGTGCAGCTACGGGGATGCGTGGCACACGGCCGTGACCGGTGACGGCCGGTTCATCGGACTCTCACGGAAGCCCGACGAATTCGGCAGCGGCCTTTGCTACGAGTGCGGCGTTGTGGTGCAGGTGCGGGATGCCAAGGCCGGGGCCGCCGTGCGCAAGGTGGCGCTGGCCGGGGGTGACACGCTCGCCCTCAGGGGGGTCAGGGGCGTCTCGGGCCGGAACGTCCACTTCTACGCGAACGAAAGCGGCGCCGGACAGGTCGACGTCGTGGCCGACATCGACAGCGGCAAGATCGTGAAGAAGATCCCGCTGACGGCCTCCGCCCTGTGGGGGACGACCCTGTGGACCCCCGACACCACTCCGGGGGTCGTCGTAGGGACAGATGTGTACACCGGGCAGGTCAGGAAGGTCGACCTCGGCACGGGCTGCCGACCGTTCGACCTGAAGGTGGTCGGCGACTGGTTCTACGCGACCTGCTACATGGCCGGGACCTCCAGCGTGTACAACGCCGTCAGCAAGAAGCGCTTCGACGGACTGCCCGACGACAACGTGAAGCTCGGTGACGGGTTCCTGCTGACGGGCTACGTCCCCGACGTCACCGACTTCCGATCCGGGGTACCCGTCGTGACGAGCCACGGCCCGTCCCGGGAGGCAGCCGTCGACCCGTTCGGCGGTGGGTACGCCTACCTCGACCACCGGAACGTCGTACACGTCGCCGCGGTCGAGGGCGCCGCGAGCCCCTTGGCCCTCATGGATTCGGTGGTGCCGGGGACCGCGGACCTGACCGGTGCCAGGACGTGGGCGCCCAGCTGGTGGACGTCCAAGCCGTCCTCTTCCTGGAGCCTGTCACTGACGCGGAAGGCCACGGGCACGCTCGTCCGGACGCTGGGCGGAGGGGAGACCCGTGGGGTGGTCCGTCCGGTGTGGAACGGGAAGGACACGGCAGGGAAGTACGTCCCGAACGGGGAGTACGGGTGGACCCTGACGGTCAAGCCGGCCGACGGGCAGGGTGCCGAGCTGAAGCTTTCCGGGTCGGTGAAGGTGTCCGGCGGGGCGGAGGCGCGTCGGGACCACGTCGGCAAGGACGGCTTCGGGGATCTGGTGACGCTGGACTCCGCGGGCGTGCTGGCCTTCCACGGCGGTGACGGCAAGGGCGGTCTGACCGGGGCGAAGGCGACGGGCGCCGGCTGGCCGACCACGTCGACGGTCGTCCCCTTCGGGGACATGAACGGCGACCGGTGCAACGACGTACTGGTGCGGAACTCGACCGGCACGTTGAGGCTGTACCAGCCGGCGTGCGGGGCGGGCGTTCCGGCGTCCACGGGTTCGAAGTGGCTGGGCACGGGCTGGAACGCGTACGACGTGCTGACCTCGGCCGGGGACGTGACCGGCGACGGGCGGGCCGACCTGCTGGGCCGGGAGGCGGCCACCGGGGACCTGTACCTGTTCGCGCAGGACGCGGGCGCGGTGTTCAAGCCGCGGGTGAAGGTCTCGGCGGGCTGGAAGACGTACAAGCAGGTGCTCGGGGCCGGTGACCTGAACGGCGATGGCCGTGGCGACCTGCTGGCGGTCGACTCTGCCAACACCCTGTGGCGGTTCGACGGCGTCGGCAACGGCACCTTCAAGGCCCGGGCGCAGGTGAACGGTGCGGGCTGGGCGGCCGGCCGGGTGCAGTTCATCGGTGTCGGGGACATCTCCGGCGACGGGAAGACGGACCTCGTGTCCCGGAACGCGGCCGGCGAGCTGCTCCGCAACAGCGGCGACGGCAAGGGCGGCCTGCTGGCCACGGTGAAGATCGCCACCGGCTTCGGCGGGTACAAGAGCGTGCTCTGAGAGCGGTGGACCCGGAAGGGCCCGTACGGAGCCTCGTGCCGTACGGGCCCTTTCCCATTCCAAACCAGGGGAAAGCGGAAAGTCGTATATCACTTTCCTGATCTTGTGCATCCCTGGGTGATCCAGGCGAGTCAGACCCTGCGAGCGTGTGCGCGACTTGCGTACGAGCGCCGTCACCTGCGATCACGGGGGGATCCTTGCTGCGCAGAACAACCGTGGCCGTCGCCGTCGTGGCGACCTTCGCCACCGCCCTGCCGCTCACCGCCGCCGTCACGACCGCCACGGCGGCGCCGCTGGCGCCGGCAGCACAGGCAGCACCGGCAGCGACGCCGACCGCCGCCGAGTACGTCATTCCGGCCCGTCCGGTGCCCGACCGCTCCCTGGCCGCCTCGGCCGCCATCGAGTCCGGCTATCTGATGGCGGGCGAGGGCGCCGGGAACCACATATGGCGGAAGTACGGGGAGGCGCAGGGGGCACCGGTCCAGGTGCCCGCCGGGGAGCAGGTCGTCGCGGGCGGGCCCAACTCGCTGGCCTTCGTGAAGGACCCGAAGGGGCCCGGCACCGTCGTCACCTTCCGCGACATGCGGGACGGGAAGACCTCGACGCTGACCGTGCCGGCCGGCCACACCTACCGGGCCGTCGTCGGCGACGCGGTCCTCACCTCGACCGCCGAGACCGGTGGCGACCTCCTGCACTGGCTGACCCCGGTGAGCGGCCAGGCCGGCCAGATCACGGACAAACCGCTCTCGGTGCTGCCACCGGGCGGAGCCGGCCTGGTCAGCCACAGTTCCTCCGGCGCGCTGGTGAAGGCGGGCGGGGAACACTTCTTCGTCACCCCGGCGGGCAAGGTGCGGCCGGCTCCCGAGGGAACCCTCTACGGTGACTGGCTCATCGCCACTGAGGGCCGGTGGGCCGGAGACGAGAAGGAGCTCAAGTTCACCGTCTGGGACACCCGGGGCTCGCTCGCCCCCAAGAGCGGGAAGACCACCGACTGGTTCGGCGCCCGCAGTGGCGGTCCGAACGTCCGCGGTGTGATCGGCAACGAGCTGATCCTGGGCGGGACGGCGCACGACCTGGTCACGCGCACGCAGCGGAAGCTCCTGGACGGGGACGCGCTCCACGACGCCGCGGTGCCGGGTGACCGGATCGTGGTGGCGGGTGTCGGCCCGGCCGGGCACGGCCTCCACACCCTGGAGAAGGGCCCGGACGGCAAGGCCACCGTGGTGAAGCAGCTCGACGTGGTGCCCCAGGCCCAGACGTTCACCCGGATCGCGGCGGAGAACGGCCGGCTGCACGTGTTCGACGGTGAGCCCGGCGGGCTGAAGTACCAGCACTACCAGATGAACGCGACGGGCGCGCCGCAGGCGGGCACCTGGCGCGAACGGAACATCGGGTTCCAGACCTCGTTCCCGCCGTGCGCCACCGGCAGCACCTGTACCCCGATCACCGGTACCGGCGACGGCGGTCTGGTCTTCCCCGGCAACGGGGGGCTCTACCACGCGCAGCCCGTCTCGGACTGGGCACACACGGTCTACTGGACCAAGGCCGTCCCGGAGACGGTCCAGGTGTCCGGACGGTTCGCCGCCTACCTGCTGGCCACCGATCCCAAGCGCCCGGTCCAGGTCTACGACCTCGACGCCTCCAAGAAGGTCCGCAGCATCGTGGCGCCGGGCGGGACGTTCGCGCTGTCGGGCTACTGGCTGTGGCGGGAGAAGTCCGCCGGCGTGCTGGAGGCCGTGGACGTCCGCACCGGTGCGGTGGTCCGTACGGACAAGGCGGCGTCCTGCGACATCAAGGCGCTCGATGCGTGGGGCACTTCGGTGTACTGGAAGTGCGACAAGGAGTCCGGGGTCTACGACACCGGCACCAGGACGAGCGTGAAACTGCCCGCCCACAACACGGCACGGGTCGGCCACGGCTTCGTGGCCTGGGAGAAGGACGGCGTGCTCCGGGTCACCGACCTGAAGGGCACGAACGGCGAGCGTGTGATCGGCCGCCCGGCCAATCCCGTGTACGGCGCGGGCTGGGCCGTGGACCGCTACTCGGGGCGGATCGTCTACGGGGACTCCGGCCACAACATCCACGTGGTCGACGCCGGAGTGGCCCAGGTCACCAACCTCGCCGTCATCGACCGCGACGTCTGGCCCGTGCAGAACGTCTTCGAGAACCCCATCCGCTACGGCTACGAACGCTGGCCCGCCGCCTGGTTCCTGAACAAGCCCATCGGGTCCTGGTCCTTCACCCTCCGCCACCGCCCGACCGGAAAGGTCGTCCACCAGGAGAGCGGAGGCGGGGGGAGCGTCGTACGCCCGAACTGGCGTGGCTACTACGACGTGAACGGCACCTACGACTGGTCACTCACCGTCCGGCCCGCCGACGGCAAGGGCCCGGAAGCCAAGCAGAGCGGGTCGGTCCAGCTGCTGGGCCGGCTCGCCGCGAACCGTGACTTCGTGGGGAACGACGGCTTCGGCGAGCTGCTGACCATGGACTCCAAGGGCGCGCTGACCTTCCACCGCGGCGACGGCAAGGGCGGGCTGGGCGCCAAGGAGACCAGCCAGGGCTGGCCGATGGGCTCCACGCTGGTCACCATCGGAGACCAGAGCCAGGACGACTGCAACGACATCGTGGTCCGGACGCCGGCCGGCGAGCTGTGGCAGTACGCCCCGACCTGCCGCGGGCCGCTGTCGAGCGCCTCGGAGTCCAAGCCGCAGCGGATCGGCACCGGCTGGAACCAGTACGACCTCCTCACCTCGGGGCCGGGACTGGGCTACAACTCGCTGGCGGAGAACGGTCTGATCGCGCGCCAGAAGGGCACGGGCGAGCTGTACCTGTTCTACCGGGAGTACGCCCCCGGGCTCACTTCCGCGACCCGGCTGGAGGGGGACTTCAAGGCGTACAAGCAGCTGTTCAACGCCGGTGACCTGAACGGCGACGGGCACACCGACCTGCTGGCGGTGGACGGCGCGAACACCCTGTGGCGGTTCGACGGCACCGGGAGCAAGGACCGGAAGGCCTTCAAGCCGCGGGTCCAGGTCAACGCCGCGGGCTGGGCGAACGGCCGGAACGCGTTCGCCGCCGTCGGTGACATCACCGGCGACGGCAAGCCCGACATCGTCTCCCGGAACGCCGCCGGTGAGCTGCTGCGCAACAGCGGCGACGGCAAGGGCGGCCTGCAGGCCACCGTGAAGATCGCGACCGGTTTCGGCGGCTACAAGGGGATCTACTGATGCAGAAGAAGCAGTACGGGCAGCCCCGCCGGCGGCTGCGCCGCGCCGTCGCGGTCGGCGCGTCGGTGGCCGCGGCCGCCACCGCGATACCGCTCGTCGTGGCGGGTGCCGGCACGGCGGTGGCCGCCGGCCCGCCGGCCGTGGCCGCCGGCCCGCCGGCCGTGGCCGCCGAGTACGTGGTCCCGGCCCGGCAGCTGGCCGACCCGGCTCCTGCGCCCGTGGCCACGACCGCCGAGGGCTTCCTGCGCAAGGGCGCCACGGCCGGCACGTACACCTGGACGGCGTACGGGAGCAACGAGGCCGAGCAGGTGGGCCCGTTCCCGGGCACCCCGCACCAGGCCGGGCAGCACACGGTCGCCTTCGTGCAGGACGGGGGCGGCTCCGTCACCTTCCGCGACATGCGGGACGGTTCGGCGAAGACCGTCGCCGTACCCTTCGGCCGGACGTTCCGTGCCGTGGTCGGGGACAGCGTCCTCACCACGGAGGCCGCCCCGGCCAACACCAACCTGCACTGGCTGACCCTGGAGAACGGCCAGGTCGTGGACCGCGTCGGGGGCCGGGCACCGGGCTCCGACGTGAGCGAGGTCAGGGGGGCCAACCGGTACGGCGCCCTCCTGAAGACCTCGGACGGGACGGGGACCTACTTCTCGTGGGCGACCTCGGACGGAAAGATCCGCGAGTCGGAGGACTTCGGCGACCTGAAGGTCGTCGGGGACTGGCTCTTCACCACCGACCGGGACGACGACACCCTGGTCCGCTGGTTCAAGGTGTGGGATGCCAGGGGGCCGCTGGATCCGGGGGCCGCGAAGCGGCTCACCGAGCCCTACCTGCACTCCGGGGGGAACCTCGTGGGGGTCGTCGGAGGCGACGCGCTCCAGCTGGCCGCCGACGGCAGGCTGTACGCGCTGCCGCTGGACGGCGGTGCCGCCCGGGTGCTGGTCGACAAGGTGACCACGGCCACGGCCGGCCCCGGGGGAACCGTGGTCGCGACCGGTCCGCAGTCCGACTCGGCCGACCCCGTCCATCCCGTGCACGCCGTCGTGCCGGGTGAGGACGGCCGGTCCGTCGTCCGCCGCACCGACGTGCAGCCGGTCCCGCAGCGCATCGCCCGGATCGCGATGGACAACGGCCGGCTGCACACCCTCGACACCTACCCGCAGAAAGCCCCCCAGCTCAGCGTATACCTGATGGCTCCCGGCGGGACACCGCAGGCAGGCACCTGGCGGACGCGCTTCGGCTTCCTGGGGCGTCACTTCGCGAACGGCTGCCAGGCGCCGACGACCTGCCCCGACCTGCTGGCCCTGGGTGAAGGGCAGCTGCTGGCCGACGCGCCCACGACGGAGTTCCTGCGGATACAGACCAATGGCGGCATCACTCCGCACACCAACATCGCCAAGGTCCACGGGAGCCTGCAGGGGTCCGGACAGTACGCGGCCTGGCTCGCGCACGACCGGAAGACGGTGGGCACGTTCAACCTCTACAACACGGCGAACCCCAGCCCGATCTCGATCCCGGTGTCCGACGGGATCTTCGCGCTGTCCGGTTCATGGGTGTGGCGGGAGCAGTCCGCCGGTGCGCTGGAGGCCGTGGACGTCCGGACCGGCGGGGTGGTCCGCACCGCGACGGTCGCGGACTGTGACGTGAAGTCACTGGAGGCGTGGGCCAGTTCGATCTACTGGAAGTGCGACGGCGAGTCCGGTGTGTACGACACCGCGACCAAGGCGAACGTGCCGCTGCCCGCGCACAACAGCGCCCGGCTGGGCAACGGCTTCGTCGCCTGGGAGAAGGGCGGGGTCGTGTACTCCACGGCGCTGCGCGGCACTTCGGACACGCGGGAGCTCGGCAGGCCGGCGAGCGCACGGCCCGGTGAGGGCTGGACCGTGGACAAGCAGGCCGGCCGGATCGGCTGGGTCGACGCCCAGCAGGCGGTGCACGTGGTCGACGCCGGGGTGCCGGCGGTGGCGCTCTCCTCCTACGACCGGAACGTCCCGGCGGAGGGGGTCGTCAACGTGGGCGGAGGCCTGTTGTGGCGTGCGAACTGGTGGCTGAACCACCCGGCCGCCTCGTGGCAGCTCACGCTCACCCGCAAGGCGGACGGCACCGTGGTCCGTACGATCACCGGCGGGGAGGCCCGCGGTGAGATCCGGACCTCGTGGAACGGCCGGAACGAGTCCGGCGCGCTCGCTCCGACGGGCGAGTACCTGTGGACCCTGACGGCCAAGCCCGCAGATTCCGCGGCCGCCCCGTTGAAGGCGACCGGCACGGTCGTGCTCAGGAGCGCGGCCGAACAGCGGCGCGACGTCGCCGGGAACGACGGCTTCGGTGACCTGGTCACCCTGGACGCGAAGGGCGCGCTGACCTTCCACGGCGGCGACGGCAAGGGCGGCCTCACCGGCGCGAAGGTGACGGGTGGCGGCTGGCCGGTCACCTCCACCGTCATCCCCTTCGGCGACCTCAACGGCAACCGCTGCAATGACGTCCTGGTCCGCAACTCGGCGGGCACGCTGCGCGCGTACCAGCCGGCCTGCGGCACCGCCGTGACCCCGAGCACGGGCAACACCTGGCTCGGCACCGGCTTCAACGCGTACGACGTCCTCACTTCGGCCGGGGACGTGACCGGCGACGGCCGCCCCGACCTGCTGGGCCGTCAGGCGAGCACCGGTGACCTGTACCTGTTCGCGCACGACGGCAAGGGCGCGCTCAAGCCGGGCGTGAAGGTCTCCGGTGGCTGGAAGGCGTACCGGCAGGTGCTCGGGGCCGGCGACCTGAACGGCGACGGGCACGGCGACGTGCTGGCGGTGGACTCCGCGAACACGCTGTGGCGGTTCGACGGCACGGGCAAGGGCACCTTCAAGGCGCGGGTGCAGGTCAACGGCGCCGGCTGGGCGGCCGGCCGGCTCCAGCTGATCGGCGTCGGCGACCTCACCGGTGACGGCAAGGCGGACATCGTGTCCCGCAACGCGGCCGGTGAGCTGCTGCGCAACAGCGGCGACGGCAAGGGCGGCCTCCAGGCCACCGTCAGGATCGCCACCGGCTTCGGCGGGTACAAGGGCGTCTTCTGACGGAGGCGGTCCGCGGAAGGGCCCGTACGGCACTCCTCGTGCCGTACGGGCCCTTCCGCCGTCCCAAACCGGCAGAAAGCGGAAAGCTGCATATCACTTTCCTGATCGTGTACATCCCCGGGCGATCGCGGTGAGTCAGACCCTGCGGGCGTGTGCGCCACTCGCGTACGAGCGCCATCACTGCGATCACGGGGGGATCCTTGCTCCGCAGAACAACCGTGGCCGTTGCCGTCGCGGCGGCCGCCGCCACCGCACTGCCCTTGACAGCGGTCAACGTCACCACCGCGGTCGCCGCTCCGGCAGCGGGAGCCGAATACGTCGTCCCGGCCCGTACGGACCCGGACATCAGCGTGAAGCCGGTCCTGGCGAGTTCGCTCGGCTACGTCATGCCGGGCCGGACCCCCGGCAGCTACACCTGGCGCACCTACACCGATGCGCAGGGCACGCCGCTGGTGGTGCCCGCGGGCACGACGATCGCCGAGGGAGGGCCGAACTCCCTGGCGTTCGTGAAGAAGGCGACGGACTCCGAGCCGGCGGCGGTCACCTTCCGCGACATGCGCAACGGAGCCGAATCGACGCTCGCGCTGCCGGCCGGCCACACCTTCCAGGCGGTCGTGGGAGACGCCGTGCTCAGCTCGACCGCGGAGACCGGCGGCGCGCTGATGCACTGGCTCGTCCTGGAGAACGGCGCGATCGAGGACCGGCCCGTCACCGGGCTGCCCGCCGGCGCCGCCACCCTGAAGAGCCACAGTGCCTCCGGGGCCCTGGTCGAGGTCGGTGGGAAGTACTTCCACCTCACGCCCGCGGGCCGGACCCGTCCGTCACCGCAGGGGGTGCTCAGGGGCGACGCACTGGTCCAGGACCGGGGCTGGAACCCCGACCGGGACATCTGGGAAGCCGTCTCGAAGACCTGGGACACCCGCGGGTCACTCGCCGAAGAGGACGGCAAGGAGAGCCAGGGCGACGTCCTGGCCCTCGTCGGAGGCATGCTGCTCACGGACTGGTACTCGTACGACTGGGACACGGGTGACGGCCGGCAGGTGTTCACCGAGGCGACCTGGAGTCACGCGCTGCCGGGCGACCGGCTCGTCGTCGCGGCCAAGGCCCCGGACGGTCGGCACGCCGTCCATCTGGTTCACAAGCCCGCGCAGGGCACGGGCGCGCAGCTGACGAAGCTGCTCGACACCCCGATGGTCCCGCGCCAGATCCACAGCCTGGCGATGGACAACGGGGTGCTGCACACGGCCGAGACCGTCGCGACCAGGGCAAGGGTGGTGAGCAGGTACACCATGCCGTCCGCGGGGCTGCCGCAAGCCGGGTCCTGGGCGAGGGAGAGTGCGCCCTTCGGCCCCCTGCTGGACTGCGATGAGGACGCCTGCCCGACATCGGTCGCCGACGGTACGGGCGGAGTGATGTTCGCGCAGGGGCAGCCGGTCTACTTCGCACCCGGCGGGGAGAAGGCCGGCACTGCGGTCGGGGGCACCGGGGCGGTACCCGATACCCTCCAGGCGTCCGGCAGGTTCGCCGCGTATCTGCTGGGATCGGACCCCAAGCGGCCCGCCGAGGTCGTTTCGGGAGGCCGGAAGGTCCGCAGCATCGCGGCGCCGGGCGGGACGTTCGCGCTGTCGGGGGCCTGGCTGTGGCGGGAGCCGTCCGCGGGTGTGCTGGAGGCCGTGGACGTACGGACCGGGACGACGGTGCGCACCGAGCACCCGGCCGACTGCGACATCAAGGCGCTGGACGCCTGGGGGACGTCGGTCTACTGGAAGTGCGACGCCAAGTCCGGCGTGTACGACTTCGTGGCGAGGAAGAACGTGGCCTCGCTCCCCGCGCACAACTCCGCCCGCCTCGGCAACGGGTTCGTGGCGTGGGAGAAGGACGGGGTGGTGAAGTCCACCGACTTCCGGGGGACCACGGGGACCCGGGACATCGGCAAGCCGGCCGTCGCCGCCCACTCCCGGGGCTGGACGGTCGACCGGTATTCCGGCCGGATCGCCTTCCGCGACGCCGCGCACAACGTCCACGTGGTCGACGCGGGTGTGGTGAACGGGAACATCGCCGCGATCGACCGGAACACCTGGGACACCTTCAGGGAATACCGCAGCGCCAACTCCCACGAGCGCTACTGGACGGGTGCCTGGTACCTGAACAAGCCGGCGTCCTCGTGGACGCTGACCATCCGGCGGAAGGCGACCGGCGCGGTGGTCCGAACCTTCTCCGGTGCCGATGCCCGCGGTGTGATCAGCGCCTATTGGAGCGGCACGGACGCGAAGAACAAGCCGATTCCCAACGGCGTCTACGACTGGACGCTGACCGGCAAGCCGGCCGACGGTGCCGGCCCGGACCTGACGTCCACCGGCAGCCTGCGGATGACCGTGGCCGACCCGGTGAGCCGGGACCTGGCGGGTAACGACGGCGTCGGTGACCTGGTCACCCTGGACGGCAAGGGGTCGCTGACCTTCCACGGGGGCGACGGCAAGGGGGGCCTCGGCGGGCCGAAGGCGAAGGGGGACGGCTGGCCGACCACCTCCACGTTCGTGCCCTTCGGCGATCTGAACGGTGACCGGTGCAACGACGTGCTGGCCCGGAACGCGGCCGGTGAGCTGCGCTCCTACCAGCCCGCCTGCGGAGCCGCCGCCACGCCGGCCACGGCTTCGAAGCCGATCGGAAAGGGCTTCAACTCCTACGACCTCCTGATCTCGACGGGTGACGTCACGGGCAACCGGCGCGCCGACCTGCTGGCACGTGAGGCGGCCACCGGGGACCTGTATCTGTTCGCCCACGACGGGGTGGGCTCGCTGCAGGGACGGAGGAAGGTCTCCGGAGGCTGGAAGGGGTACAGGCAGGTGGTCGGGGCAGGTGACCTGAACGGTGACGGCCACGGGGACCTCCTCGCCGTGGATCCGGCGAACACGCTGTGGCGGTTCGACGGCGTGGGGAACGGCACGTTCAAGGCGCGCGTCCAGGTGAACGCCGCGGGCTGGGCGGCCGGCCGGGTGCAGTTCATCGGCGTCGGCGACATCACCGGTGACGGCAAGGCCGACATCGTCTCCCGCAACTCCGCGGGCGACCTGCTCCGCAACCACGGCGACGGCAAGGGCGGCCTGGCGGCCACCGTGAAGATCGCCACCGGCTTCGGCGGCTACAGAGGGGTCTTCTAGAGCTCTCGACGGGCCCCTACGGTGCCGGCGCGCCGTACGGGCCCGTCCCACGAACGATCACCGTCCCACGAACGATCACCGTCCCACGTCCCTGGGGGAAGCTTCATGCTGCGCAGAATCACCAGAGCGGCGGCCGTCGCCGTCGCCGCGGCCCTCACCACCGGGCTCGCCCCGGCCGCCACCGCCCCGGCCGTCGCCGCCGAGGCCCCGGCGGAGTTCGTCATCCCGGCTCGGCTCAAGGCCAACCCGTACGCGTACCCCGTGGCCGCGACCGACGACGGCTTCCTGCGGCCGGACCGGACCGGCTACGTGTGGACGAAATACGGCGAGACGCAGGGAACGCCCTTGTCCGACCCGCCCAAGGGGCAGGTCCTCGGCAGGGGTGCACACACCATCGCCTTCGCGGACGGCCAGACCGTGACCCTCCGGGACATGCGGGACGGTTCGCAGACGACGGTCACCGCCCCCGCGGGGCACACGGTGCACGGGGTGTCCGGGAACTCCGTCCTCACCACGGTCAAGGGCGGCGCCGGGGAGACCGTCCACTGGCTGACGCCGGAGGGCGGCGAGGTCATTGACCGTACGGTCACCGGTCTTCCGGCCTACTCGGGCGGCATGCGCTTCCAGGGTGCCGGCAGCCACGGCGCGCTCGTCGCGCTCGTCGTCGACGGTGCCGCGGCGTACTGGTGGGTGGACGGCGACGGAACCGCCCGACCCGGTCCGAAGAAGCGGACGAGGTGGGACGGCGATTTGTACGTCACGGGTGAATCGGTGATCGCGCCGTACGCGCCCCGGGAGCTCGACGGCCTCTGGAACTTCGCCGTCTGGGACACCAGGGGCGGCTTCGGCGAGGAGGACGCGAAGCACGTCAAGAGCCCGCTCGTGAGACCGGGCCGTGAAAACACGCTCGGCGTCGTCGGCGGGGAACTGCTCGTCAAGGACTGGTCGCCGGCGAAGGCGTACGCGCTTCCGCTCGACGGCAGCCCGTACCGCACGCTCCTCGACCCGTGGGAGGGTCGCCACGCCGCCACCCCGGACGGCCGTGTCGTGGCCGTCGACACCAAACCCGCCGTCGACCGGCCCGTCCAGCTCTTCCAGGCGGGCGCGGACGGCAAGGCGGTGGCCGTCCGGCAGGCCGACATCCCCCCGGTGGTCCAGGAGGCCCTGCCGATCGCGATGGACAACGGGCGCCTGTACAGCGCGGAGACCTACCCCAACCTCGACCACGCGGATCTGACCGAGTACGTGATGCCGGCCGCCGGCGCCCCCAAGGCGGGGCCCCGCAAGGGCCGCGGCTGGATTCAGGAACGGTGCGGTGTCGCGGTCGCGCCGAACAACTGCTTCCCGCTCGTCGCCGCGGGTGACGGCCGCGTGTTGTACCGGCGGACCGCGTTCGAGGGCTTCAACCAGGCGAGCCCCGGGAGACAGACGCACGACCCGATCTCCGTGCCGGCGGTCAGGGACAGCATCCAGGCGTCCGGCAGGTTCGCGGCGTACCAGGTCAGCACGGACCCCGTCGGCCAGGCCGGGATCTTCGACCTGGACAAGCGGAAGCCGCTCCGTACGATCCCGGTCTCCGGCGGTACCTTCGCGCTGTCCGGGTACTGGCTGTGGCGGGAGACGTCCCCCGGTTCGGTCGAGGCGGTGGACGTCCGGTCCGGGGCGGTCGTGCGCACCGAGACCATCGCCACCTGCGACATCAAGGCGCTCGAAGCCTGGGGTTCGTCCGTCTACTGGAAGTGCGACGGGACGTCCGGGGTGTACGACACGGGGACCAAGGCGAACGCGCAGCTGCCTGCGCACAACTCCGCCCGCCTGGGCAACGGCTTCGTCGCCTGGGAGCGGGGCGGCGTGGTCAGCTCCACCGCCCTGCGGGGTGCCGGAGGCACCCGGGAGATCGGCAGGCCGCGCGACCCCGGGGCCGGCAAGGGCTGGACCGTCGACAAGTACTCCGGGCGGATCGCCTGGACCGACGCGGGGCACGCGGTGCACGTGGTCGACGCCGGGGTCCCGAACGGCAACATCGTCGCGATCGACCGGGACACCCCCGCGGCCTTCGATGCCGCGGCCGGCACGAAAACCTGGTCCCCGGCCTGGTTCCTGAACAAGCCCGCCGCCTCGTGGACCCTCACCATCCGGGCCAAGGGGAACGGCGCCGTGGTCCGCACGATCTCCGGGACGGACGCGCGCGGCGCGGTCCGCACCACCTGGGACGGCAAGGACGGGGCGGGCAAGCCCGTGCCCGGCGGGCCCTACGACTGGACGCTGACCGGCAAGCCGGCCGACGGCCAGGGCCCCGATCTGAAGTCGACCGGATCGCTGGAGTTCTCCGACGGCGGTGCGGCCCGCCGTGACTTCCTCGGGAAGGACGCGTACGGCGACCTCTTCACCCTGGACACCAAGGGCAACCTGAGCATCCACAGCGGCAGGGGCTACTTCGGGACCAAGGTGACCGGCGCCGGCTGGCCGGCCACCTCCACCTTCGTCCCGTTCGGCGACCTCGATGCGGACCTCTGCAACGACGTCTTGGTCCGCAACGCGGCGGGCGAGCTCCGCGCGTACCGGGCGGCCTGCGGTACGGCGGTGACCCCGGCCACGCCCTCGAAGGTGATCGGGACCGGCTGGCAGCAGTACGACGTGCTCACGGGCCCCGGTGACGTCACCGGCGACGGCCGCCAGGACCTCCTCGCCCGCCAGGCCGCCACGGGCGACCTGTACCTGTACGCGGCGGACGGCACCGGCGGGTTCAAGGCCCCGGTGAAGACGGCCGGGAACGCCAGGCAGTACCGGCAGGTCTTCGGTGCCGGAGACGTGAACGGCGACCGGAACGGGGACTTCTTCGCCGTGGACGGCGCGAACACGCTGTGGCGCTTCGACGGCTCAGGCAACGGCGCGTTCAAGCCGCCGGTCCAGGTCAACGCGAACGGGTGGGCCACCGGCCGGAACAGCTTCACCGGCGTCGGCGACCTCAACGCGGACGGAATCCCCGACCTCGTCTCCCGCAACGCCAAGGGCGAGCTGCTCCGCAACAACGGCGACGGCAAGGGCGGCCTGCAGGCCACCGTCCCGCTGCCGGGCACCTTCGGAACGTACAAGGCCATCTTCTAGCGGCTGAGGAAGGGCCCGTACGACACCTCGGCGTCGTACGGGCCCTTCCGATTGCCGTGGACCCGCATGAAGCCGTGAACATGCATGAAGCCGTGAACACGTATGAAACGGAAAGCTGTATATCACTTTCGTGATCGTGTACATCCCTGGGTGATCCAGGCGAGTCAGACCCTGCGAGCGTGTGCGCGACTCGCGTACGAGCGCCGTCAAACGTCTTCATCAGGGGATCGCTTTGCTGCGTAGAACAACCGTGGCCGTCGCCGTCGTCGCGGCCGTCACCACGGCTCTTCCGCTGGCCGTGGCCACTTCGGCTGCCGCCGTCGAGGTACCGCCCCTCTCCGAGTACGTCATCCCGGCCCGGACCCTTGGCACCGGTTCCTCGCTCGTCGCCGTGAACACCACCGGCTTCCTCCGTACGGGCCGCGACGCCGGCACGTACCTGTGGACCAAGTTCGGTGAGGACAAGGCGACGCCCTTCCCGAACCAGCCCGCCGGCCGGGCCGTGCAGGCCGATCACGCCACCATCGCGTTCGTCGACACCACGGCCACGGGCACCACGGTCGTCTTCCGCCAGACGTCCCCCGCGCCCGACACCGTCATCACCACCCCGCAGGGGCACGAGTTCCGGGCCGTGGCCGGACAGGCCGTCCTCACCGTCACCAAGTCCGGCGAGTCCGAGGTGCTCCACTGGCTGACCCGGGGCGAGGACGGCCGGCTGAAGGACGCCGTCATCTCCGGCCTGCCGGCCGGCGCGATCCGCGTGGACGGCAGCAACGCCATCGGCGCGCAGGTCCTCGTCGGGGACAAGGCGTACTGGGTGAACCACCACGGTTCGGCCCTCCCCCTGACCGCCGCGGGCAAGGTCAAGGGCAACTGGCTCGTCCGCGAGGAGTCGTGGGCCGAGGGCGACCTCAACCGCGTGTACAAGTACACCGCGCTGGACACCCAGACCATGTCGGGCGAGAAGTCCGTCACCAAGTCCAGCGAGACCGGCGGCTGGGACGTCGTCGGCGCCGCGGGCAAGGACCTGCTCCTGCACAAGGACGGCAAGCTCACCGCCGAGCGACTGGGCGGCAACGAGTCCCGTGTCCTGCTCGACGGGGCGATCCCCCAGTCCATCGGCCTCTCGGACGGCCGCGTCCTGGTGATCGGCGGCACGCCGAGCGACCAGGCCGCGCACTTCGTGCAGCCCACCGAGGCGGGCACCCTCTTCGTGCAGCGGATGGCCTCGACCACGGAGCCGGTCGAGTTCAAGCGGATGGCCGTGGAGAACGGCCGCCTCGTCACCAGCGACGGCCACCCCTCGCCCAAGCCGCTGCTGAGCCGCTACACGATGGCCGCCGCCGGCGCCCCGCAGGCCGGCGCGTGGAAGGGCTGGGGCTGGCCGCAGAGCGACGAGGAGCTCGTCCCCACCGGCGAGGGCGCCCTCGTGTACGGCGGAGGCTCCTCCTACCTGCCCGCCAACAGCAACACGCACCTCACGAACGCCTCGGTGAAGCCCGTCCCGGGCACCGTCCAGGCGTCCGGCCGCTTCCAGGCGTACCTGCTGAGCACGGATGCGTCGCAGCCGGTGGAGGTCTTCGACCTGGACAAGCGGAAGCACGTCAGCAAGATCACGGCACCCGGCGGAACGTTCGCGCTCTCCGGCTACTGGCTGTGGCGGGAGGCCTCCAAGGGCGTTCTGGAGGCCGTGGACGTCCGTACCGGCACGGTGGTCCGCAAGGACAACGTCGCCCTCTGCGACATCAAGGCGCTGGAGGCCTGGGGTTCGTCCGTCTTCTGGAAGTGCCAGGGCGACGCCGGTGTCTACGACACCGCCACGAACACCACCGTCGCGCAGCTGCCCACGAACAGCACCGTACGGCTGGGCAACGGGTTCGTCGTCTGGGAGAAGGACGGTGTGCTGAAGTCCACCGACCTGCGCGGCGACACCGGGACCCGGGTGATCGGCAAGCCGGTCAACGCGGCCGTCGGTGTGGGCTGGGCGGTCGACAAGTACTCCGGCCGGATCGCGTACGCGGACGCCGGCTGGGCCGTGCACATGGTGGACGCGGGTGTGGCGGGCGGCAACATCGCCGCCATCGACCGGGAGACCCCGGCCGCCCACGACCTCGCGGGCGGGACGAAGTCCTGGTCCGGCGCCTGGTTCCTGAACAAGCCCGCCTCCACCTGGACGCTCACCATCCGCGCCAAGGCGGGCGGCGCGGTGGTCCGTACGATCAACGGCACCGACGCGCGCGGCGCCGTCCGGGCCGCCTGGGACGGCAAGGACGCCCAGGGCCGCCTCGTCGGCAACGGCGCCTACGACTGGACGCTGACCGGCAAGCCGGCCGACGGGCAGGGTCCGGAGCTGAAGTCCACCGGCGCCGTCCAGCTGACCGGCGGCTCCGCCGTGCACCGCGACTTCGCGGGCAAGGACGGCTTCGGCGACCTGGTCACCCTGGACAACAGCGGCAACCTGGCCTTCCACGCCGGTGACGGCAAGGGCGGTCTCAGCGGCGCGAAGGTGACCGGCGCGGGCTGGCCCACCACCTCCACCGTCGTCCCCTTCGGCGACGTCAACGGGGACCGCTGCAACGA
This sequence comes from Streptomyces sp. NPDC043853, assembly GCF_056436025.1. NCBI lineage: Bacteria > Bacillati > Actinomycetota > Actinomycetes > Kitasatosporales > Streptomycetaceae > Streptomyces > Streptomyces sp. NPDC043853. The sequence continues at coordinate 25,488 of NZ_JBWKDJ010000003.1, read as the reverse complement.
CACCCTGGTCCGGAACTCGGCGGGCACGCTGCGCGCGTACCAGCCGGCCTGCGGGACGGCCGTGACCCCGACCACGGGCAACACGTGGCTGGGCACCGGCTTCAACACCTACGACGTGCTGACCTCGGCCGGTGACGTGACCGGTGACGGGCGCGCGGACCTCCTGGGCCGGCAGGCGAGCACGGGCGACCTGTACCTGTTCGCGCACGACGGCAAGGGCGCCCTCAAGGCGGGCGTGAAGGTCTCCGGCGGCTGGAAGTCGTACCGGCAGGTCGTCGGCGCCGGTGACCTGAACGGCGACGGCCGCGGGGACCTGCTCGCGGTGGACGGCGCCAACACCCTGTGGCGGTTCGACGGCGTAGGCAACGGCACCTTCAAGGCCCGAGTCCAGGTCAACGGCGCGGGCTGGGCGGCCGGACGTGCCCTGGTCGTCGGCACCGGCGACATCTCCGGCGACGGCAAGGCCGACCTGATCTCCCGCAACGCGGCCGGCGAGCTGCTCCGCAACAACGGCGACGGCAAGGGCGGCCTGCTGGCCACCACGAAGATCGCCACCGGCTTCGGCGGCTACAAGGGCATCCACTAGCCACATCTGACGGGCCCGTACGACATCCGATCCGGTGTCGTACGGGCCCGTTCCGCCTCCGGCAGCCGAGGGGCAAGCGGAAACCCGCTCACCTCCGACGGCAACCACGGCAACGGCACGGGTGGGCTGCACTCCACCACCAAGATCGTGGTGCCGGTCAACCTCAAGGGACGGCTCTCCTGATGAACAAGACGATACTGCGCCGCAGCGCGACGGCCGCGACGGCCCTCGCGGCCCTGGCCACGGCCGTACCGGCCGTCATGGCACCGGCCGTGGCGGTGGCCGCCCCGGCGGACGAGATCGTGACGACGCCCATCCACTCCGACCGTGAGGTCGTGGCCGCCACGGCGGAGGGATTCGCCACCAAGGGGGAGAGCGGCCACCTGTGGTGGGCCTTCGGCAGGACCGGGAGCGTGCCGCTCACCTCCCCCGGCCCGGGCAACCTCACCCCGCTCATGGCGGGCCCGCACACGCTCGCCTTCCGCGACACTGCCGGCTCCGGCACCGTGTACCTGCGCGACATGCGGGACGGCGCCACCCGGACGATCGCCGTCCCCGCCGGCCACCAGGTCATGGGCGTGTTCGGCGAGGCGGTGCTCACCTCGACCACCGCGGCGTCCGTGAAGACCCTGCACTGGCTCACCACCGACGGCCGGGCGACCAAGGACACCCCGGTCAAGCCCCTTCCGTACAACCGCCAGGGCTGGAACCACGCCGGCCAGGGCAACATGCGTGGCGCCCAGGTGCACGACGGTCTCGGCAAGAGCATCTGGGTCGGCCTCTCGGGCGAGGTCCGGACCCTCCCGGACGACACCGACCTCCGGGGCGACTGGCTCGTCCGCCACATCGACGGGGACGTCGGACGGCCGCCGCTGGACTTCTCGGTCTGGAAGCTCGACGGCCCCCTCGGCGAGGACGACGCACGGCACGTCGCCGACCCCGGCAGCTCCGAACACGGGCCTCTCACGGTCGGTGTCGTGGGCGACGAGCTGATCCTCCGGCACGAGGACGGCGTGCTGTACGCCGTCCCGCTGAACGGGGGCCCCGCCCGGCAACTGCTGAAGGGCGTGGCCGGTGTCCGACCGCTCGCCGACGGCCGGGTCGTCACGACCAGCGGAACCGGGGTCGGCCTGAAGGCCCACGCCGTCACAGCGGGCCCGGACGGCAAGGCCGTACTGGGCACGCCGGTGGTCGACACGAAGTTCCGGGGCCTGGCGGTCCACGGAATGACCATGCAGAACGGAGAGCTGTACACGCTCAACGCGGTGGCCGGCGGAGGCTCGTCCATCCGCGCGTACGGGGCGTCCGGTGGGTGGCACGCGGACACCGGAGGTGCCTGGACCACTCCGGGAGACGCCAGGGTTCCCGGTGAGACACCCGCGACGCCGTGCCGGCCCGGGCAGCCGTGCGGGGAACTGACGGCCACCGGCCACGGGCGGGTGGTGTACCGGGGGGCGACGGAGCTGTACACCCAGGGCCACCAGTCCACCGTGCGGTACACCGGGGCGAAGCCCGCCGCCCCTGACGGCATCCAGGCCACGGGCCGGTACGCCGCGTACCGGCCCGCCGGGGACACCACCGGGCAGGTGGAGGTCCTCGACCTGGAGAAGAAGCAGAAGGTCCGGACGCTCCCCGCCCCCGGCGGGACTTTCGCCCTGGCCGGTGCCTGGGTGTGGCGGGAGAAGGCGCCCGGCACCCTGGAGGCGCTCGACGTCCGCACCGGAAAGACCACCCGCACGGACGTCCTCGCCTCCTGCGACATCAAGACCCTGGAGGCGTGGGCCACCTCCGTCTACTGGAAGTGCGACAAGGAGTCCGGGGTCTACGACACCGGGACCGGGAAGAGCAGCCCGCTGCCCGCCCATACCTCGGCCCGGCTGGGCAACGGTTTCGTGGTCTGGGAGGCGGGCGGCACGCTGAAGTCCAAGGACCTGCGCGGAACCACCGGCACCCGGGACATCGGCAAGCCGGCCGACCCCGCGCCGGGCCGCGGCTGGACGGTGGACCGGTACACCGGCCGCATCGCCTACGCCGACGCGGACCAGCAGGTCCACATCGTCCACTCCGGAGTCGCCCGACCTCCGCTGGGCCTGGTGGACGCGGACGTTCCGACGACGGTCGACTTCGCCCGGAGGGAACAGTGGCGGCCCAGGCTGTGGCTGAACTCGATGGCCGGCGCGTACTGGAAGCTGGAGGTCAAGGACAAGAACGGCAAGGTCGTCGACGTCGACGAGCCCCAGCCCGAGAGCGAACCGCACCCGTTCAAGGGGTACTTCGACTCCGCGGACCTGAGCTCGTCCCTGCCCAACGGAACCTACTCCTGGACCTTGACGCTGTCGGACAGTGCCGGCAGCAAGACCCCCCAGCTCGCCAGGTCCGGCAAGGTCACGGTGGCCGGAGTGCCCAACCGCCGCAGCTACACCATGGACCACCTCTGGAGGAACGCCCACCTGTTCGTCAAGGACAGCAAGGGACAGGTCAGTCTCGACCCGCTGTGGAAGGGCTCGGGCGGCACCGGAGTCGGGACCCGGATCCCGCTCGGCACGTGGGACAAGAACGCCACCTTCGTGCCGTTCGGCGACATGAACGGCGACCGGCGCAACGAGGTCCTCGTCCGCAACTCCGCGGGCGAGCTCCGCTCGTACGCGCCGGACTGGAACGGCAAGTTCAGCCAGGCCGGCCCGTCGCGGCTGATCGGCACCGGCTGGGGCCAGTACGACGTCCTCACCTGGCCCGGTGACGTGACCGGTGACAAGCTCCCCGACCTGGTCGCCCGCAAGACCACCACCGGAGACCTCTACCTGTACGCGGCCGACGGCGCGGGCAGGTTCAAGGCCCCGGTGAAGCTCGCCGGGAACTTCAAGCAGAGCAAGCAGGTGGTCGGCGCCGGCGACCTGAACGCCGACGGGCACGGCGACCTGATCACGGTGGACGGCACCGACACGCTCCGGATCCACCCGGGCGCGGGCAACGGCACGTTCAAGGCCGCCGTCCAGCTGAACGCCAAGGGGTGGGCCGCCGGCCGGAACGTGTTCATCGGGGTGGGCAACGTCGACGGCGACTGGAGGCCCGACCTGCTGTCCCGCAACACCGCGGGCGAACTCCTGGTCAACCTCGGCACGGGCGGTCTGTCCCTCGGTCCGACCCTGAAGATCGAGTTCGCCTCCGGGTACGGCGGCTACGCGGGGATCTACTAGTGACACACCTGCCGCCCGTCGGCCGATACCCGATCGGCTGACGGGCGGTGTCCGGCTATGCTCTGGGGAGAGCACGCCAGGGCCATTAGCTCAATTGGCAGAGCAGTGGACTTTTAATCCATTGGTTGTCGGTTCGAGTCCGACATGGCCTACCGCTCGCACAGCGCCCCGACCGGGATCCGGTCGGGGCGCTGTGGCGTTCAGGCGGGGACGTGCCGGGGCCAGTTGACCAGGGCCGTGTGCAGGGCCTCCAGTACGGCGGGCCAGGAGGCGTCGGGGGAGCGGGGCGCCCGGAAGGCCGCCGCGGCCTCCAGGGCGGCGAAACCGTGCAGGGTGCTGCGGAGCAGGCGGACCGCGTCGGTGAGGTCCGGCTCGGCGAGCTCGTACGCGCGGAAGAGCGCGTAGGTGTACTCGATCATGAGACGGTGGCCGGGCGACGCGGCGGTGAGCTCCGGGGCGAGCGGGAACTGGGTCGCGGCATAGCGGCCCGGGTGCTCCACGGCGTAGGCACGGTAGGCGGTGGCGAAGCCGGCCAGGGCGTCCCTGCCCGAGCGGCCGGCCAGGGCGGCGCCGAGGCGGTCGGCGAACTCGGCCGCGCAGCGGACGGCCAGCCGCTCCCGCAGGTCCTGGAGGCCGCGGACGTGGGAGTAGAGGCTCGCGTCCTTGACGCCGAAGCGACGGGCGAGCGCCGAGACGCTGATCCTGTCGAAGCCGGCGGAGTCCGCCAGCTCGGCGGTCGCCTCGACGATGCGGTCAGGTGTGAGTCCGGCCCGTACGGCCATGGACACCTCGCTTCCTTGGGTCGTTAATGAATTGCCTAGGGGTCCTAGGCAGCCTAGCGTGTCGGCATGAAGGCACTGACCGAGACCGAGATCCGCAGTTCGTTCGTCAACTGCTCCAAGGGCGAGGCGGCCCGCCTGCCCATGCCCAGGGACCTGGCCGAGCGCCCCTGGGAGGACCTGGACTTCCTCGGCTGGCGCGATCTGTCCGCACCCGACCGCAGCTATCTCGTCACCGGGCACGAGGGCCGGACCACCGGCATCACCCTCCGCTTCCCGTCGGCCAAGCGCGGTTTCCTGCACCGCAGCATGTGCTCGCTCTGCCTGACCACCCACCCCGGCAGCGGGGTCTCCCTGATGACCGCCCGCAAGAGCGGCAAGGAGGGGCGCGAGGGGAACTCGGTCGGCATCTACCTCTGCACCGACATGGACTGCTCCCTCTACGTCCGGGGGAAGAAGCAGCCGGAGCCGGGCGGGCGGTTCGAGGAGTCCCTGACGGTGGACCAGCAGATCGAGCGGATGACCCGGAACCTGGCCGGATTCCTCGCCAAGCTGTAGCGCGGAGGGGCCCGTACGGCCGGCCCGGAACGTAATTGGCGGCGAAGGGCTCCCGGATAGCGTAAGGTGGTGTTCACCGACGCGGGGTGGAGCAGCTCGGTAGCTCGCTGGGCTCATAACCCAGAGGTCGCAGGTTCAAATCCTGTCCCCGCTACTCAGTACGAGGCCCGGATCCGGATGCGTGAAGCATCGGGATCCGGGCCTTCGTCGTTCCCCCGTCCCCGCCCGGTCGGTCATCACGTGCCTGCCCGGCCGGTGATCACTCGTTCGGATCCCCTCCGGTCGCCCCGGTCCCTTCCGTGGCCCCAGCCTTGACCGAGGGATGGGAGACGACCGTGGCGGGTGGTGAGGGCGGCGCCGGGGCCGGGACCCGGCTGACACGGCGGCTGGTCCGCGTGCTCCCCGCCCTGCTGATCGTGCTCGGGCTGCTCTTCGACCTGCTGTCCCCGCCCAGCTTCACCGGATCACCGTTCTTCTCCGCCGCCCCCCTGGTAGCCGCTCCCCTCCATTCGCTCCGCGCCACCGTCCTGACCGGGGTACTCGCCTGCGCCGCCGTCTTCGGCCTCCATGTGCACTACGGCGACCCCTGGGCGGTGGAGTCGCTCACCGACCTGGCCACCGTGGCCACGGTCTCCGGGCTGGCGGTCCTGATCAACCGGGTGGTCCGGCGCAGCGGCGAGCGGCTCGCCTCCGCGCGCGGCATCGCCGAGGTGGCCCAGCGGGCCCTGCTGCCCACACCGGCCTCGCGCATCGGTGGACTGCAGGTCGCCGCCCGCTACGAGGCCGCCGAGGCCGACGCGTTCATCGGCGGGGACCTGTACGCCGTCCAGGACACCCCGTACGGAGTGCGGGTGGCCGTGGGAGACGTACGGGGCAAGGGGCTGGGTGCCGTCGAGGCGGTCGCCGTGGTGCTCGGCGCGTTCCGGGAGGCGGCCGAGCAGGAGTCCAGTCTGGAAGGGGTGGCGCAACGGCTGGAGCGGGCGCTCGCCCGGGAGGGCACCCGGCGGGACTCGCTGGACTCGGTGGAGGGGTTCACCACCTGCGTGCTGGCCGAGATCCCGCGCGGGGCGTCCGTGGTGCGCACGGTGAACCGCGGCCATCCGGAACCGCTGCTGCTGTTGCCGGACGGGGAGGTGCGGCGGCTCGCTCCGGCCGAACCAGCCCTGCCGCTGGGCATGGGGGCGCTGGGGGCCTGGCCGGACCGGGCCGAGGAACGGGAGTTCCCGGCCGGGGCCACGCTGCTGCTCTACACCGACGGGCTCAGCGAGGCGCGGGACGCCACCGGCGGCTTCTACGACCCGGCGGCGCGACTGCGCGGGCGGATCCACCCCGGGCCGGAAGAGTTGCTGGGCGCGCTCATCGCGGACGTACGCCGCCATACGCGCGGCGGGGCCACGGACGACATGGCGCTGCTGGCGGTCACCCGGCAAGCGGAGGGGACGGGGCAGCGCCAGCGGAGCCGGCGACGCGGCGTCCAGGGTCTCCATCATCACGGCGAGTAGTCACAAGAGCGCTCTGCGGCACCAAGTCTGATGGTGCGTCACATACTGTTCATGGCCGAGAGTATGCCGAAATGAGCTGTGAAATGACCCGGTTGGTGGTGGATACGGAGGGAATGGTCGGCCCAAACCTGGCCAGGGAATGGCCGATTGGCGGGAACGATCAATCGCGACAGCTTGGAATCATGCACCCCTGTCTATTACCGTTCGATAACGCAGCGCGGTCGTCCCAACCGTCGCAACAGGCGGCACCGTGCGCGTGCGCGCCGGAAGGAGTGCATCCCGGTGGAAGGCAACGAGAACCCCGAGCAGCCCTCCTCCGGTGCCTGGGGCGAATGGAACCCCACCGAGGACTCCGCCCGTCCGGTACGCGGCCGACACCGGGTGACCCGCCAGCGCGGCGGACTCGCCCGCAGCTCCACCGTCCTGGGCGTCGGTGTGATCGCGGCCGTGGGCGCGAGCGGCATAGCCACCGCGCAGGACCGCCCCCAGGTCGCCATATCCCTGCCCTCGCTGGATGCCGTGGGCGACGCTGCGGGCCAGGTGGCCGGCGAGGTCGCCGAGATGGCCGACAAGGCCGGGCTCCGGGACGCGGACGACGGCAGGGGCGGCAACGTCGGCGGCCGGCAGGCCGGACCCGCTCCGTTCATCCCCCGGCAGGCAGACGGCGCCGCCGACCGGGTCGCCGCCTCGGGCTCCGACGCCGGTGAGGCGCTCCGCCACCGCATCCTCCAGCAGGCCGAGTCCCAGCAGGACGCCGCCGCGGCCGCCGAACTGCTCGCCGCGGAGCGCGCCGCGCAGGACGCCGCCGCCGCGGAGGCGAAGGCCAAGCAGGACGCCGCGCGGAAGACGGCCGACGAGGCCGCCCGGAAGGCGGCCGAGGAGGCGGCGCAGAAGGCCGCCGAGGAAGCCGCCCGCAAGGCCGCCGAGGAGAAGGCGGAGGCCGAGCGCGCGGCCAAGCCGGCCACCGGCTCCTACTCCCTGCCGACCTCCTCCTACACGCTCACCTCCCACTACGGGGACGCCGGCTCCATGTGGTCCTCCGGGCACCACACCGGCCTCGACTTCGCCGCGCCGACCGGTACCCCGGTCAAGGCGGTCCACGGCGGCACGATCACCTCGGCGGGCTGGTCCGGGGCCTACGGCTACCGGATCGTGCTCAAGCTCGCCGACGGCACCGAGATCTGGTACTGCCACCTCTCCTCGATGTCGGTGACCTCCGGCCCGGTGAGCACCGGCCAGACCATCGGCCGGGTCGGTGCGACCGGCAACGTCACCGGGGCCCATCTGCACCTGGAAGTGCGTACGGCCGGGGGCTCGACCCTGGATCCGCTGTCCTGGCTGGAGTCCAGGGGCCTGAACGTCTAGCGACCGGCAGCCGCACGGGCCGGGGCGCGGGCTGGACGGGGTCTTCCGCCGGGAGCAGCTCCTCCAGCGCCGCCGCCCGGACCAGTGCCGGGCCGGCCACCGGCCGGTGCAGCCACATCCGTTCCAGCAGATCCCGCTCCCGCTCGGTGAATTCCGGTACCCGCGCCGGGCCGCCGCGCCGCGCCCGGTGCCGCAGCAGCGCGAGCTGCGCCGCGTCCGCCTGGTAGGCGGCCAGCGCCCGTCCCCCCGTACGACCGCCCGTCCGCCGGGCCAGGACGCGGGCCAGTGACCGGGCCGGCATCGAGGTCAGCGCCGGGATCTCGGCCGGGGCCAGCCAGCCCGCCGCCGCGTAGACCGCCAACTCGCTGGTCATCGTACGCAGTTGGCGCCGACGGGTGGCCAGGGCCAGCCAGACCAGCAGCCCGAACGCCGGGACCATCACGGAGCCGTACACCACGTAGAAGCCGTACTCGCCCAGCTCCGAGGAGCTGTTCCAGAGCGCGTGCACGCCCATCGCGAGCACGAGTCCCGCCAGCGGCAGACCCACCCGCCCCGAACGGCGTGAGCAGAGCGCGGCAGCGCCGAAGCCGAGGCCGGTGAGCACCGTGAACAGCGGATGCGCGAAGGGCGACAGCATGATCCGCACGAAGAAGGTCGCGGCCGTCAGCGAGTCGAGCACGCCGATACCGCTGCCGAGGTCCTCGCCGAAGGCGTTGCCGAGGTAGAGGATGTTCTCGGTGAAGGCGAAACCGGTCGCGGTGAATCCGGCGAGGACGATCCCGTCGGTGAGGCCGCTCAGCCGCCGCCTCCGGAACAGGAACACCAGCAGCAGGGCCGCCGCCTTCGCGGACTCCTCCACCACCGGGGCGATCGCGACCGAGCCGAGCTGGTCCGCGTCGGAGGGGTCGGTGGTGGCGCCGGCTATCCACTCCGTCGCGAAACTGTTGGCCAGTATGGCGATCAGCGCGGCCGCACAGGCTCCCCAGCCGAACGCGTAGAGCAGGTGCGGCCAGGGGCCGGGCGCGACCCGGCCCAGCCACCGGAACGCCGCCATGAGCAGCGGCACCGGCAGCAGGGCGAGACCCAGCCCGACGAAGAAACCGGCGGTGCCGGTCTCCTCCCGGACCAGCTCCAGGATGGCGGCCCCGGAAACGGCGAGCAGGCCGAGGAGCACACACGTACGGACCGTGCCCGACGGGCGCGCGAGAACGTCACGGGCGGCAAGCAGGGCGCGGACCGCCGCGCCGCCCAGCGCTCGGACCTCCATGCCGTCACAGTAACGAGCGCCTCCGACACGTGCGGTGACGTACCGGTGGATTCGCCGGTCGGGGTCAGTTCCCGTCGTTCGGGGTGCGCCGGAAGAGCAGGTCGTGTACGACGTGCCCCTTGTCGAGCCCCTGCCCCTCGAACCGGGTCAGCGGCCGGAACGCCGGACGCGGTGCGAAACCGCCGTCCTCCTGCGTGTTCTCGAAGTCCGGGTGCGCGGTGAGTACTTCGAGCATCTGCTCGGCGTACGGCTCCCAGTCGGTGGCGCAGTGCAGCACGGCACCGGGCGCCAGCCTGGTCGCGGCGAGGCTGAGGAACTCCGGCTGGATCAGCCGGCGCTTGTGGTGCCGCTTCTTGGGCCACGGGTCCGGGAAGTAGACGCGCATCCCGGCGAGGGAGTCCGGTGGCAGCATCTCGCGGAGCAGGATGATCGCGTCGCCGTTGGCGACCCGGACGTTGGTGAGGCCGTTCCGCTCGGCGAGGGCCAGCAGGTTGCCCTGGCCGGGGGTGTGCACGTCGGCGGCGAGGACGCCGGTGTCCGGGTCGTCGGCGGCCATCTGGGCGGTGGCCTCACCCATGCCGAAGCCGATCTCCAGGACCACGGGCAGCCCGTCGAACAACTTCTCGAGATCGATGACCGAGCGACCGTCGATGTCCAGGCCCCAGGTGGTCCAGAGCCGCCGCAGGGCGTCCTCCTGCCCGGTGGTCACCCGGCTGCGCCGCGGCTGGAAGCTGCGGATCCGCCGCTCGTGGTGCGATCCGGCGGGGTCGGGCGCGGGCCCTTCCGGCCCGAACCGAGACTCGGTGCGCCAGCGGGGCGGTGTGTACGGGGGCGCCTCCGGCGCCTCGACGGGAAGATCCGCGATGTCGACATCCGCGACGCGGGCCGACTGCTCCACGCCGTCGGCGCCGGGCTGGGAATTCAGGGACTCAGACACAGTGCGTCGATTCTACGTTCCACCCCACGAGACGGCGCGCCCCGCGCCCGTCAGGGGCGCGGGGTCGGGACGCCGCGGGCCATGTGTCCTGTCAGGGGCGCGGGGAACTGCGCGCCCGGCCACGTCCCGGCCCGCGGGCCGGGTAGAAGGGGCCGGCCCCGGAAGGGGGGCGGGCTCTGGGTCGGCATGCCGCGGGGCATGTGTCCGGTCAGGGGCGCGGGGAACTGCGCGACCGGCCACGACCGGGCCCGCGGGCCGGGTAGAAGGGGTCGGCCCCGGAAGGGGGGCGGGGTTTGGGGCCGCAGGCCACAGTTTCGGGATGGGGGTCCCCCCGGACGGAGTCTGGGGGAGGGCGGGGTGGGGCAATGGCTCCGCGTAGCGGCAAGGTCGCAGGGGCGAAGCCCCCGCACAGGAAGGCCACCGGCCGACCGGATCCCTCAGCCCCGCACCGCGTCAAGCACCCGCCGGGCGACCTCACGCCCGATCGGCAGCGACGCGGTCGCCGCAGGCGATGGCGCGTTCAGCACGTGCACCGTCCGCGGCGCCTCGCGGATCAGGAAGTCGTCCACCAGCGTGCCGTCCCGCAGCACCGCCTGCGCCCGCACCCCCGCCGCCGCCGGCCGCAGATCCGCTTCCTCGGCCCCCGGCAACAGCCTCCGCACCGCCTCCGTGAAGGCCCGCTTCGACAGCGAGCGGTGGATCTCCCCGGCGCCGTACCGCCAGTGCCGCCGCGCCATCGCCCAGGTCCCCGGCCAGACCAGCTCCGAGGCCACGTCGCGCGGGCGGACCACCGACCAGCCGTACCCCTCGCGGGCCAGCGCCGGCACCGCGTTCGGCCCGACGTGCACGCCGCCGCCGATGCCCCGGGTGAGGTGCACCCCGAGGAAGGGGAACGCCGGATCGGGCACCGGGTAGACCAGGCCGCGCACCAGCGAGGGCCGCGCCAGGTCGTAGTACTCGCCCCGGAACGGCAGGATCCGCATGCCCGGGTCGTCACCGGCCAGCCGCGCCACCCGGTCGCACTGCAGCCCCGCGCAGTTCACCAGCGCCTTCGCCCGCACGACCAGGCCCGAGGAGGTGCGCACCGCGACCGCGGACGGACGGCGGGAGATCAGCTCCACCCGCTCCCCGTAGAGCACGTCGGCGCCCGATGCCTCGCCCAGCTGCGCGGCGACCCGTCCGTAGTCCACGATGCCGGTGGTGCCGACGTGGATCGCGGCCAGCCCGCGGACCTCCGGCTCGTACTCGGCGATCTGCGCCGGGCCCAGCTCCCGCACCGGAATGCCGTTCTCCCGGCCGCGCTGGACCAGTGCGTGCAACCGCGGCAGCTCCGACCGGTCCGTCGCGACGATGAGCTTCCCGGTCACCTCGTGCGGAATGCCGTGCTCCGCACAGAACTTGACCATCTCGGCCGCGCCGCGCACCGCGAATCGGGCCTTCAGTGACCCCGGGCGGTAGTAGATCCCGCTGTGGATCACTCCACTGTTGCGGCCGGTCTGGTGCCGGGCCGGGCCCGCCTCCTTCTCCAGCACCACCACCCGCGTGCCCGGCGCGAGCCGCGACAGCGCGTGCGCGGTCGACAGGCCGACGATTCCGCCGCCGATCACCAGCACATCGCAGTCCAGGCTGCCCACTCGCGCCACCTCCCACCCCTGATACTGCACCGTGCCACTGACAGCCAAGCGCCGGGGCACCGCGGAGCAGGCGAAAACCGGCCCACCGGGTCACCCGTCAGGCGGGCGTGACCAGCAGCGGACGGGCCCGTTCCCGCAGCTCGGCGACCCGGGGCTCGTCCCCGTACGGCTCCAGCCGGTGCAGCAGGTCCCGTACGTACTCGGTGGTGCGGGCGGAGGAGATCCGGCCCGCGACCTCCACCGCCCGGGTCCCGGCCGCGCAGGCCGCGTCCAGGTTGCCGGACTCCAGCTCCGCGACCGCGCTGACCACCAGGCGCAGCCCGTGCGAGCGCACGTACTCCTCCGTCGGCCGGGACAGGGCCTGCTCGGTGAACCTCCGGACCTGCCGGGGCAGTTTCAGGTCGCGGTAGCATTCCGCCGCATCCGCGGCGAACCGGTCGTAGGAGTAGAAACCCAGCCAGGTCGGGTCGGGGTCGCCCTCGCGCGCCCGCTCCAGCCAGCCCTCCGCCGCCCGCAGCGCCGAGCCGGCCGCCTGCGAGTCCCCCGCTTTGGCGTGCGCCCGCGCTTCCACCAGCCGGAAGAAGCTCATCGTCCGGGCGGTGGCCAGGCCCCGGTTCCGCTCCACGGCGGCCTGCGCCAGGTCCACTCCCTCGTCCGCGAAGTCCCGGTAGGTGGCCTGCAGGGACATGGACGCCAGCACGTACCCGCCGAGCGGTACGTCGGCCGCCGCGCGGGCCAGCCGCAAGGCCTGGATGTAGTACCGCTGGGCCGCCTCCTGCTGCCCGGTGTCGAAGGCCATCCACCCGGCCAGCCGGGTCAGTTCGGCGGTGGCGCCGAACAGCGCCCGCCCCACCTCGTCGCTGTACGAGCCGAGCAGCAGCGGCGCCGCGTCCACCCGCAGGCATTCGGGGACCATCGACGAACGCCAGTCCCCTCCGCCGTACTTGGAGTCCCAGCGGCGGGCGTCCTCGGCGGCCTCGCGCAGCTTGGCCACATCGCTGTGGCCGACCCGTTGCGGTGTCGCGTCCGACAGCAGCGGCGCCGGTCCGCCGCGCGTTTCGGGTCCCGGCTGCGAGGGCACAACGGAGGTCGGCGACGGCGCGGGCGACGGCGGTGGCGATGTGGACACGGCAGTAGCGGCGGCAGGGGCAGCGGGGACGGCAGCGGGAGTGGACGCCTGTGAGGGCACCGGCACGCGTGCCTGCCCGGGTGTGGGCCCGGCCGCCGGCCGCGACGCCCGGCCCGCCCGCCCGACCCGCGGCGCCTGCCCGGGTGCCGCTCCGGACGCCGTCCCGGCCGCGGGTGGTGTGGCGGCAGGCGGTGGGGCGGCGTGCGGTGTGGCGGCAGGGCTCTCGGCCGGTGCGGGGGCCGGCCCGGGTGGCGGCGCGGCCTCCCGCGCCACCGAGCTGTCCGCCGGCGATATCAGCCACCGCGAGGCCGGCATCGCGTACGCCGACACCGAGAAGGACCCGGCGAGGGACTGCCAGATCCCGCCACCGCCCCGCCGGCCCGCCAGATCCAGCCGGTACAGATCGGTGGCCGAACGCACGGCCGCCCCCACGTCGCGCGGGAAGCTCAGACCCACCTCGGGCGCCGGATCGGCATCGGCCAGCCCGATCTCGTGCAGCGGCACCGGACGCCCGAGCTTGGCGCCGATCGCGGCCGCGATCAGATGCGGGGCGGCACCCTGCGGCACCATGCCCTTCGACACCCACCGGGCCACCGAGGTCTTGTCGTAGCGGAGCGTCAGACCCCGCTGCGCGCCGAGGTCGTTGACCCGCCTGGCCAGCCCCGCGTTGCTGATGCCGGCGAGGGCGAGGACGGCGCCGAGTTTCTCGTTGGGCTCGCGGAGCTCCCTGGACATGCGCCACCCCTCGTCACGCGGAACGCACCACACAAGCCGGCCGCCGGGCATAGGCGCCCGGCATTCGTAAACCCAGCGTAGTTCGCCGCATGCCAAGCGTTAAGGGCCTGCCTTCCCTATGGCGGGATTGTTGTCCGTGGTCGCGAACGCGCGCCGCCCGAGCGCCGGGGGCGCACGCCCGTGCCCGTGCTCCGGCCGTGTGGCCGTGCGCCCGGCCGTGCGCTCTGGCCCGGCCGGGAGCGCGGCGATTCGATGTCCGGTGCGTGGGTCGGCCCACTGCGCGGATCCGGTGGGCCGGGGGACACCGCCGCCTCAATCCCCGCGGGTGGCGGACCGGTCCGGGGGGTGGGCCGCGCCCCCCGGGCCGCGCCCCGCGCCGCCGTCTTACGGCCAACACCCGCCCGCCGCCCGCCCGAAGAATGGCCGAAAACCGACTGTGGCGTGCGCGGGGATTCCGGTCACCGAGCGTCAAATGCGGCATGAACGGCGCGCGTTCCCTCATCTGTGCGCCCCCTTTGCCGACCCTTGTGCGCCTCTCTCGTGGCAGCATGGACCCCGTCCCACAGGTGCCCACGAAGCTGGTAGCGGGGAGGCGGCGATGCGCTGGTTGGTGGGGTGGAGCAGTATCGCCGCGAGTTTCGGCACGGCGGGCCGGGTGACCGGCGCCGGCCACGACGGCGTGCTCCGCGGGGGCCTGGCCGACGCCGCCCATCCAGACGACCCGGCCGAGGACGCCGAGCGGACCGTCCACCCCGTCGGCGCCCAGCTGCTCTGGGGCGACCCCGACCCGCTGTGGGCGGTCGGCGACTGGCGAGCCGACGAGATCCGCACCGTCACGGCCGACCCCGCCGACCCCTTCACCCGGCTCGCCGTGCTCGGCTGCTGCGGCGCCGACGACGAAGAACTCCGCCGCGCCCTCTACACCGCCCGCGGCGGCGCCCTGCGCCACCTGACCTCCTGGTCCGGCAGCCACACCGTCGTGGTGCAGACCGGCCGGCGGATCAGCGTCCTCGGCGACCTGGCCGGAGCCCGGCCCGTGTTCTACACCCCCTGGGCGGGCGGCACCGCGTACGCCACGGCCGCGCTGCCGCTCGCCGACCTGATCGAGGCACAGCTCGACATCGGCCACCTCGCCGCCCTGCTGGCCTGCCCGGACAGCCCCGAGGCCCTGGGCGACGGCACCCCCTACGCCGGGGTCCGGCGCATCCCGCCCGGCCACGCCCTGATCCTGCGCGAGGGCTCCCGCGAGATCACCGGCTACGAGCCCGTCGCCTCGCTCGCCGTCGCCGCCCCGGAGCTCGAAGCCGGCCGCGCGGTGGAGGGCGTACGGGAGGCATTGGTGGATGCGGTGCGCGCCCGGCTCACGGCTCCGCGGCATGCTCCCGAGACCTTGCCGTACGACCCCGGACCGGTGCCCGGAATGGGGCCGGCGGACCGCCGCGCGGCCCGCGGCATGCCCGCACCCGTACCCGGCATCGGCGCCGACCTCTCCGGCGGCAGCGCCTCCGCCACCCTCGCGCTGCTCGCCGCCGGACTCCCGGGCGCGCCCGGCACCCTCCTCGGCCACGGCGCCACCGCCGCCGGCGAACGGCTGCTGGCCGTCACCTTCAACGACCTGGCCACCCCGCAGGGCCGCGAGCCGGAACTGGAACGGGCCCGTGCGATCGCCGCCGACCCGCGCCTGCACCACGTGGTGGTCGCCGCCTCCGACGACGCCCTCCCGTACGCCGACCTCGACGGACCGCTCACCGACGAACCCGGCCCCGGACTGGTCGTGGCCGCCCGCGAGCGGCGCAGGCTCGCCGCCGGGTCCGCCGACCACCTCGTCGGCCACGGCGCCCGCCAGGTCCTCGACGGGCACCCGGCCCGGCTGGCCGACCTGCTGATGGACCGCCGCCGCCGGCCCCTCATCCGCCCCGTGGCCGCGCTGGCCCGCTCGGCCGCGGCGGAGGGCACCTCGCTGCTGGTCCCGCTCACCGTCTACTCGGCGGCCCGCCGCCTGGCCCGTACGCCGTACCGCGCGGGGGTGGAGACGGTCGCGGCCCAGCTCCGCGACGGCCGCCTGCCCGTCCTCCCCGACGGCCCGGTGAACGCCTCCCTCTCCGCCCTCACCTGGTGCCGGCCCGGCCCGGCGGCCCGCTGGCTCACCGGCGAGGCACTGGCCGAAGTATCGATCCGGCTCAGCGCCGCGGCCGGGCGGCCACCGCTCTCGCTCCGCCCCGGCGAGGCCCGTGCCCGCTCGGCGCTGGCCCGGCACGCCGCGGACCACCGGGTCTTCGAGCAGGCAGCCGAGGTCCGCAGCCAGCGCCTGCACGCCCCCTTCCTGGACAACCAGGTCGTCCGGGCCGCCCGCGCCCTCCCCGAATCCCTGCGCGTCCAGCCGGGCGCCCGCGCGACCATCCTGCGCGAGGTCCTCACCGGCACCGGCGTCCGCGAACTCCCGCCCGGCTGGGGCGCGGCCACCCACACTCCGAACGAACGGGCCACCCGCCTCGGCCTGCGCGCCGCCCTCCCCGACCTCCTGCTCCTCTTCTCCTCCCCCTACCTCGCCGACGCCGGCCTGATCGACGCCCGGGTCGTCCAGCAAGCCCTCACGGACGCGGCGGCGGGCCACCCCATGCCCCTGGACGGCCTGGCCGACCTGGTCTCGATGGAGCTCTGGCTCCGCCGTCTCCTGGCCCGCCGCGGCACCTGCTGGACCGGCACCTCCACTCCCCGCCGACGGGCGGTCCCCACCGGCGTCCCCCTCCGCCGCCCGGCCCTGTCCTGACCCGGCACGGGCGTCCGCGCCGTTCCCCCTCGTTGAGCTAACGGCAGGTGATCACCGCGTCCGCCCAGGCCGCGAGGACCGGCCGGCCGGGCCGGTCGGCCCGTTCGACCGTGAGGCGGAGGGATTCCGCGCCGGACAGCGAGACCCGGACGGGCAGCGGAGCATCGCCGTGGCCGACCGGCGCGGAGCGCCAGACGCGGGTGCCGTCCGCGTAGACGGAGAAGCGCACGGTGCCCGAGCCCGATCCCTTCGGCAGGGACAGGTCGTCCACACCGACCCGCGCCGAGAACGCCGTGCACTGCCGGTTGAGCCGGATCTCCACCCGGGACCGGGCGTTGACCGTGATGCCCTGCTCGAAGCGCTGCCCGCCGACCCGCAGCCCCCACCGTTGCCAGACCCAGCTGCTGCGCCACGCGTCCAGCTCGGGACGGCTGTGGTCGCCGAGCACCGCGTAGCCGAGCCGGGCCAGCTGGTAGCCGGTCGGCGGCGCGGAGACGGGCGGCGAGGTCGGCTTCGGGGTCGGCTTCGGCACGGTCGAAGGCTTCGGTGCCAGCGCCGGCGGAGCCGGGCGGACGGTCGGGCTCTGCGTACGCGACGGAGCCGGGGAGGGCCGGGCTGCCGCCGGACGGGACGGCCGTTCGGCCCGCGGCTCCGGTACGGGCGCCACCGCGGCCGGCGGCTCCGGATCGGAGGGGCTCGGCGAGGGCGCCGGCCGCGCCGGGGGCTCGGGTCGTACGGGAGCCGCCGCGCTCGGCGCGGGCTTCGCCCCGGCCTGCGGCTCCACCTCGTCCCCGGCGAAGGCGAACACCACTCCGGCGGCCGCGGCCACCGCGATGCCGGCCGCGAGGGCGGCCTTCGCGGGCAGCCCGAGCCCCTCGGAGGCCGCCGCGGCCCCCACCCCGGAGGACCCGCCGACGGCACCGGCACCCGAGCCGGCCGCACCGGCACCCGCACCAGCGCCCGCCGCACCCGCACCGCCCGTCGCGGCCGCCGCCGCACCCGCGCCGCCCGCGGCGACCGCACCCCCGGCCACCACCCCGGCGGCCTTGGCCGCGTACCCCGCCGCGAACCACCCGATGACCGCGACCGGAAGCAGCGCCGGGATGCCCGCGTTGACGTCCTTGAGCTCGCCGACGGCCAGCCGGCACCTCACGCACTCCTCCAGGTGCCCGCGCAGCCCGCGCTCCGCGCGCATCCGCAGCCCGCCCCGCGCGAACGCGCCCAGCCGGTCCGCGTACCGCGCGCAGTCCCCGCCCGCACTGAGCGCCGTACTCACGTGTGCCTGCAAGTACGCCTGCTTCAGGCCCTCCCGGGCCCGGCCGGCCAGCACCGCCGCCGCGTTCGCGGTCAGCCCGAACAGCGGGGCGATCGAGCTGGGCGAGGCCTCCTCGACGGTGGTGTGCCACAGCACGGCCTGCCACCGCTCGGGAAGGCTCCGGAACGCCTGCACGGCCAGCGAGCGCTCGGCCTCCTGCATGGCCCGGACGTCAGCACCCAGCTCCAGGGTGTCCTCCCCGGACAGCCCGGAGAGGCCGGACGGCCCGGCCGTGCCCTCGGTACCCGCAGCTCCCGCTGCCGCCTGCTCCGCGAACACCGCGAAGTCCTCGACGAGCTGCTCCCGCTTCGCGGTCTTCGTCCACGCGGCGGCCACCCGGCGGACGGTGGTGAGCAGGTACGCCCGCACCGCCTGGTCCGGTCCGGCGCCGCCGCGCACCGCCTGCAGGGTCCGCGTGAACACCTCCGCGGTCAGGTCCTCGGCGGTGTGCCCGTCGCGGCAACAGGTCCGCGCGTACCGGCGTACGGCATCGGCGTGCCGACGGAACAGCTCCTCGTAGGCGCTGTCGTCGCCGCCGCGCAGCCGGGCGATCAGGTCACCGTCGGACGGGGGCAGTTCGGCCGAGGTCGCCCCGCTGCCGTGGCCCCGCTGGGCCGGCACCTGCCGTGCGGGCGGGCTGCCCGCCTCGACCTCGCCCCCGGCACCACCGTGTGGTCCGTTCCGACCGTCAACGCCCATCGCGGAAGCCTTCGTACGAGACCCTCAACCGGTACACGCCGGAAAGCGTGTCACACGGGGGCCGGGCGCCGGACCCCTCTCCGGTCCTTCCACTCATCCGGGCACGATTCGGCGAATAGCCCCACGTGTCCTCACCCGTTCGAGCGGTCGGTCGTTCGAGGGATCCGGCATGCCACCGCAGGTCCCACCCGCACGGGTGACCCGGGGCGGGTGACCCGTGGCAGGGTCGGCCGGGCCGGCCGGAGCCGGCCGGCCGTCACGCCGTCACGCCGTACGCGAGCGCAAGCCCTCCAGCAGGATGTCCAGCAGCCGGGTCGAGGCAGCGGCCTGCTGGGCCGGGTCCGGCAGCGCCGGCGCTGCCGTCGCTATCACCAGCAGTACGTCGGCCACCGTGACGTCCGCCCGCAGCTCGCCCGCGGCCCGCGCCCGCTCCACCAGCTTGCCGACCACCTCGAGCAGCGCTCCGGCGCCCGCGTCCTCGGCGGGCTCGCCCGGTGCGGCCGGACGCGTGCCGACGATCCGCGGCTCCGACTGCTGCCGCTGCTGCGGCACGCGGGCGTCCTCGGCCGCCACGGCAGCCGCCGCGGCCTCCTCCTCGGCCACCGAGCCGACCCGCAGCACCTGCGGCGGCAGCAGCCGGCCGGCACCCGAGGCCACGGAGGTCCGCAGGAACCGGGACAGCGCCTGCCAGGGCTCCTCCTCCTGGCCCAGCGCGGCCCGCGCCTGCTCCGTCAGCCGGGCGGTCTCCTCCTCGGCTATCCGCCGGACGAGCACGTCCTTGCTCGGGAAGCGCCGGTACACGGTGCCGACGCCCACCCGGGCCCGGCGGGCTACGTCCTCCATCGGGGCCCCGTACCCCAGTTCCCCGAAGACCTCACGCGCCGCCCGCAGCACGTGTTCGAGGTTGCGCTGCGCGTCCACGCGCAGCGGAGTGGAGCGGCCCACGCCATGCGTGGTGCTGCCCGCGATCATGCGGCTGGCGCCGTCCGTGAGCGCCGTCGCAGAAGCATGGAAATCGGAAATGTGCATCTGTTTCCCCCGGTAATCATTTGTCTCCCCCCGGAGACACTCCCCGCCTTCGTGTCGAGTGGGCCGTGGTCATCGAGGCCCGGTCCTGCTGCTCGACGAGTTACGAACATAGTTGAGCCAGAGTCAATTCAGAAGAGGCAGCCCCGTACGGACCACCGCCCGATCGGAGCATTCACCCCCACTTTTCCGATTCCGCCCTCCGGAATCGACCGTTCCGGACCCTCTGACCTGCACTCCTTGCACCCCCCGGACCCCTTCCGGCAGCACCGCCCCACGGCCTCCTCCGGTCACACAATTTGACGGGCCTGTGGACAAACTCCCGGCCACGATGCGTCATGGGATGGTGAAGGCTGCTAACTCCCGGGGCGAGGCCCCCGGTAACCCGCCCCGCACGCGCATCCTGGTCGTCGGCGGCGGCTACGTCGGCATGTACACGGCCCTCCGGCTCCAGCAGAAGCTCAGAGCCGGCGAAGCCGAGGTCACGGTGGTCACCCCCGAGCCCTACATGACCTACCAGCCCTTCCTCCCCGAAGCCGCGGCCGGTTCCATCTCCCCCCGCCACGTGGTCGTCCCCCTCCGCCGCGTGCTGACCGAGTGCCGCATCGTCATCGGCGAGGCCCGGAGCATCGACCACGCCAAGCGGACCGCGACCGTCCACACCCTCGCCACCGACGAGGAAGGCGCCGGCCCGCTCCACCTGGAGTACGACGAACTCGTCCTCGCACCCGGGTCCATCTCCCGCACCCTGCCCATCCCCGGCCTCGCCGACTACGCCATCGGCTTCAAGACCGTCGAGGAGGCCATCGGCCTGCGGAACCACGTCATCGAGCAGATGGACATCGCCTCCTCCACCCGCGACCCCGCCATCCGCGACGCCGCCCTCACCTTCGTCTTCGTCGGCGGCGGCTACGCAGGGGTCGAAGCCCTCGGCGAACTCGAGGACATGGCCCGCTACGCCTCGCGCTACTACCACAACATCAAGCCCCAGGACATGAAGTGGGTGCTGGTCGAGGCGAGCGACCACATCCTCCCCGAGGTCGGCCCCGAACTCGGCAAGTACACCGTCAGCGAGCTCCGCCGCCGCAACATCGACGTACGCCTGGACACCTGCCTCGACTCCTGCGAGAACCGCGTCGCCGTGCTCAGCGACGGCAGCCGCTTCCCGACCCGCACCGTCGTCTGGACCGCCGGCGTCAAACCCCACCCCGTCCTCGCCGCCACCGACCTGCCCAAGAACGAACGCGGCCGGCTCTCCTGCACCGCCTTCCTCACCGTCGAAGGCGTCGAGCACGCCTGGGCCGCCGGCGACGCCGCCGCCGTCCCCGACATCACCGCCGACGAGCCGGGCCGCGAATGCGCCCCCAACGCCCAGCACGCCCTACGCCAGGCCAAGGCCCTAGCCGACAACCTGCTCGCCTCCCTCCGCGGCGAACTCCTCACCGAGTACGCGCACAAGTACGCGGGCTCCGTCGCCTCCCTGGGCCTCCACAAGGGCGTCGCCCACATCTACGGCCGCAAGATCAAGGGCTACCCTGCCTGGCTGATGCACCGCACCTACCACCTCAGCCGGGTCCCCACCCTCAACCGCAAGATGCGCGTCCTCGCCGAATGGACCCTCGCCGGCCTGTTCAAACGCGAGATCGTGTCCCTCGGGTCCCTCGAACACCCCCGCGCCGAATTCGAACTCGCGGCAGGCATCCGCCACCACGGGCCCCGGCCCCACCTCCAGAAGCCGGGAGAGGGCTGACGCCGGCAGTGCGGTCGGCCACACTGGACGTGTGACCATAGGTGTGCCCACACCTGCGCAGAGTGACCACGGCGTGACGGCGAGGCATGCCGGTACACCGCCCCCGCTCTCGGACCCACCCGAGCGGGAGCACCCACCGCCCAGCGACCGTCCCTGAACAACACAGCGACCACGAGCGACACCACGAGGCTTGAACGCAGTGAACTTCACGCGCTGGAGCGCCCGGTTTCCCGGAACGCAACGCCGCGCCGCCGCCCGGACCGAACACGCCGCCGCCCAGGCCAAACGAGGCGAAGGCTCCGTCCCCGCTGCCCGCGTCTCCGCGCCGGACGGCCGTCCCGCCGACCCCACCACCTCCGGCACCGGCACCGGCAGCCCCTTCGCCACCGTGCCCTCCCCCGACGAACTCTCCGTACGCGAGGTCCTCGGCCGGCTCCCGGCCCTCGTCGCCCTGGTCCACGGGCCCGACCACCGCGTCTCCTACCTCAACGACGCGTACACCGCGGGCTTCGGCCCCCGCCCCGTCGGCGCCCCCGCCGCCGAGGCCCTCCCCGAACTCGGCGAACTCGGCCTGCTCCCGCTCCTCGACCAGGTTCAGCGCAGCGGCAAGCCCCGCACCGCCAAGAACCGCACAGCCCCCGGCGGCGGGAACTCCTACACCGTCACCTGCACCCCCGTCGCCTACTCCGACCCCGGCGGCACCGGGGTGATGATCCACCTCGCCGACGTCACCGACCACGCCGAGGCCGTCGACCGGCTCCGCGCCAGCGAACGCCGCCAGCGCGAGGCCGCCGTCACCCTCCAGCGCTCCCTGCTCCCCCAGGAACTGGAACAGCCCGACGACCTCCGCATCGCCGCCACCTACCAGCCCGGCGGCACCGAGGCCGCCGTCGGCGGCGACTGGTACGACGTCATCACCCTCGGCGCCGGCCGCACCGCCCTCGTCATCGGCGACGTGATGGGCCGGGGCGTCCGCGCCGCCGCCGTCATGGGCCAGCTCCGCACGGCCGTCCGCGCGTACGCCCGCCTCGACCTGCCGCCCCACGAGGTCCTGCAGCTCCTCGACGGACTCGCCGCCGAGATCGACGCCAGCCAGATCGCCACCTGCGTCTACGCCGTCCACGACCCCAACGAAGGGCTCCTGGCCTACGCCTCCGCCGGCCACCTGCCCATCCTGGTCCGCGACGCCGACGGCACCGTCCGCCGCGCCGCCGACCCCACCGGGCCCCCGCTCGGCACCGGCGGCTGGCTGCACTCCTCCGGCACCATCGCCCTCGGCCCCGGCTCCACCGCCGTCCTCTATACGGACGGCCTGGTCGAGCGCCGGGGCGAGGACATCGACGAAGGCGTCTCCGCTCTGGAACGCGCCCTCTCCGGAGCCCAGGGCACCCCTCAGGTCATCTGCGACCGCCTGATGCGCGCCCTCGGCGTGGACGCCGACCACGACGACGACGTGGCCGTCCTCGTCCTCCAGCACCCCACCCGCACCGGCCAGGACGCCGAGCTGTTCCACAACGCCGCCCTGGAACTCCTCGGCGGAGTCGAAGCGGCCCCCCGCGCCCGCGCCTTCGCACAGGGCGTCCTCGCGTCCTGGCGGTTCCCCGTCGAACTGTGCGACCTCGGCGTACTGGCGGCCAGCGAACTCGTCGCGAACTCACTCCAGCACGGCACCCCGCCGATGCGCCTGCGCCTGCGCCGGACCGACCGCCGGGTGATCGTCGAGGTCACCGACGGGGACGACCACCTCCCACGGCGCCGCCGCGCCGAACCGGGCGACGAGACCGGCCGCGGCATCTCGATCATCGCGACCATCGCCTCCTCCTGGGGCTCGCGCCGCACCCCGGGCGGAGGCAAGGCCGTCTGGTGCGAGTTCGCCCTCCCGGACAAGGACAAAGACAAGGACAAGGACAAGAGCTAGGGAAAACGTGCGGGGCCCGCTCCAGGAGGAGTGGGCCCCGCACGTTCGCTCTTCGAGTCCGTCCGGACCTACGCGGCGACCGGCTCGGCCTCCACGCGCCGCACCGCCGACGCCTTCGCGGCACGCACCGACCACGGGTTGTCCTGCGCGGCCGTCAGCTGCTTCCCCAGCCGCAGACCCAGCCACCCGATGCCCAGCGACACCACCACGAAGATCCCGATGTAGACCATCGGCAGCCCGGCACCCACCGGCACGCCCAGCGGGCCGAGCGCCAGCGCCATCTGCTTCACCAGGGCGAAGGCGGAGTTGTACTGCCCGACCGAGCCCTCCGGGGCCAGGTCCGCGACCAGCGGGGCCAGAGTCGGCGACAGCATCGCCTCACCGATACCGAAGAGCGCGTACGTCGTGATGAACGCGGCGGCGGCCATCACGGCGCTGCCGTGCCCCAGCCCGGAGAACCCGGCGATCACCCAGGCACCCGTCCAGATCAGGCCGACCAGCGCGATGACCCGGGACCGGCGGCGCTTCTCGACCATCCTCAGCACGACGAACTGGGCGACCACGATCGCGCCGGTGTTGGCGGCCAGCGCGAAACCGAGGGTCGAGGGGGAGATCCCGGCGGCCTCGGTGCCGAAGGCGGCCAGACCCGACTCGAACTGCCCGTAGCAGGCGAAGAACAGCACGAACCCGAGCACGCACAGCTGGACCATCGCCTTGTGGCGCAGCAGTCGCTTCCAGGCGCCGCCGGCGGCCTGCGCCGGGTCCTTCGGGACCGCGTCCTTGATGGCGGGCGCGTGCGGCATCCTCACGGAGAGGACGACCCCGGCCAGCACCAGGAACATCACGGCCTCGATGCTGAAGAGCAGGGTGAAGCTACCGGGCCGGTTCTCGTCGACGATCTGTCCGCCGAGCAGGCCGCCGATGCCCAGGCCCAGGTTCTGCATGAAGAACTGGAGCGCGAAGGCTCGCGTCCGGGTCGCCGGGGTGGAGCACCACACGATCATCGTGGCCAGCGCGGGCTGCATCACGGCCTGGCCGGCGCCCAGGGCGAGCGCGGAGAGCAGGATCGGCAGCACGCCCGTCGCCAGCCCGAGGGACATGGCGCCCAGCGAGGCGGTGACCGCGGCGCCGATCACGACCGGGACGGGACCGCGGCGGTCGATGACGCGACCGGTGAAGGGGAGCGCGACGAGCGCACCGAGGGCGAAGGCGATGAACGCGCCCGTCGCCCACATGGAGCCCATATGCCGCACCTGCGCCACATAGATGTAGAGGAACGGAACCGTGAAGCCGATGCCGAACGCCGTCAGCGCGTTCCCGGCCTGGATCCGCCGCATCGCAGCGCCCATCACCTTGGTCACTTCTCACCCTCCCTTAGAGCTGAAGACTTCATACCTAAAGTTCGAGTGTTAAGAGTACACATCGAAGGAGTTCGACGCCAATGGGGCGTGCCATACTCATCGCCATGGGTGAGACCCCCGACGGCACTGGGGCCGTCAACGAGCCGACCATCGACGAGCAGATCGCTGCCTACCAGCGCGAGTTCCAGGACCTCGACCCGCAGGTCGAGAAGGTCGTGTCGGGGCTGAGCCGGCTGAACCGCCGGATGAACGTCGCGTACGGACGCCAGACCTCGACCCTGGGCATCAGCAACGCCGAGTGGGAGGTCCTCAAGGCCCTCGTCCTCGCCGGCGCCCCGTACCGGATGGGCCCGAGCGAGCTGGCCAAGCAGCTGGGACTGACGCCGGCCGCGATGACGCACCGGATCGACCGGATGACGGCGGAGGGGCTGGTCACCCGTGAGCGCGACGAGTCCAACCGCGTGCGGGTGATCGTGGAGCTCACCCAGGAGGGCCGGAGCAAGTGGCTCGACGCCATGCGCATGGCCTCGGTCTTCGAGGAGGACCTCCTCCAGGACCTCTCCACGGCTGAGCGGGGCCTGCTGGGCGACATCCTGACCCGCCTGCTGGACCGCGTGGAGGACCTCCAAACCCGGGGTTGACACGCCCGGAGGGGATCCGTAAAGTACTCCGAGTTGCCGCGGGGCCGTAACGGTTCTGCGACAGCACATCCCGCCGCCCCGTAGCGGCAACCCAACTCAGCACGATCCCCGACAGGGAACGAATTCGGCATGCCCGAATTCATTTCCGAGGCCCGATTATGGGCCGCCCGGGAAATCCGCTAGAGTTCGGGAGTCGGAAGGGCCCAACAGCCCCGAAGACAAATCCCGCTGACTGGGAGTCAGGCCCGCAAGGATCTGATAGAGTCGGAAACGCCGAAAGGGAAAAGCGCGAAAGCGCCGGAACCGGAAAGCGCCGAGG
>NZ_JBWKDJ010000002.1:764616-783277 GCF_056436025.1 Streptomyces sp. NPDC043853 | reverse complement strand
TTCGCCGGCAGGTGCCACAGACGGCCCATCAGGTGCAGGTTCTCGTACGCGTTCAGGAACGGATCCACCGCCGAGAACTGACCCGTCACACCGATGCTGCCCCGCACCCCGTCCGGATCCGACCCCAGATCGTGACCCATGATCGACGCACTGCCCGAGTCCATCGAGGTCAGCGTCGACAGGATCTTCACCGTCGTCGTCTTCCCCGCACCGTTGGGACCCAGCAGCGAGAACACCGAACCCTGCGGGATGTGCAGATCCACCCCGTCCAACACCCGGTGCTCCCCGTACGCCTTGCGCAGACCGGTAGCCGAAATGGCCGTCATGACATTCCTCCACTTGGTGAACTGAATGAAGCGAGCTGCACGAAAGGCACTTCGCCGTCGGTGCAGGGTGCGGGAAGGTTTCGCCCGTCTTTTGCGGACGTCGCGGGCTGATGCGATGAATGGGGGGATCCGCGCATTCGGTCGGTAAGACGGAAGGCGAGTTTGCGGTTCTTGCAGAAGACCGCGTGGGCGGAGTGCGTAAAACTCTCGACGAAATTCCCAGGCTTCATTGTGTCCTACGGGGTCGGGGCGGTCAACGCGCAGGCCGGCCTGCTGGCGGCGTCCCGGCGGTGTCCTGGCGGCGTCCTGTCGGCGGGACGCGGCCGGCCGGTCCGCAGTGGTTTACCGGCGTATGTGACGCAGCAATGCGGGCACTTGGACGGCGAGCATCCAGGACAGCGCCATGGCGGCGCAACGGACACCCAGGTCGAAATTCGCGAAGTAGTGCCGGGTTTCGGCTCCGGCGTGCGCGGAACTCACGGCAGCTGCGCCATCAGGGATGCGGCCGCACGGTGCCGTGCGCAGTCCCGCCCGCTGAACGACACCCGTACGCGTTCGCGGACTTCGGGCCGCTGCTCCTGGCTGAGTTTGAACATGCCGTCCGCCCCGCCGACGGTGAAGCGGAACGCTCCGACCTCCGGCAGGATCTGGCGGAAGTAGTCGATGGACTCGGTCATGTCCCACCGGTCGCCGAAGTCGGCCTCGAAAGCCCGCACGGTGGCTTTGACGACCTCCAGCGAATCCTCCGAGGACTTCGAGGGGTCGATCTTCTCGATCGTGCCGCGCACGTGCACCGAGGTGAAGTTCCAGGTGGGTGCGGCCGGCGTTTTCCCGTACACGGTCGGGGACACGTAGCCGTGCGGACCGGTGAAGGTCAGCAGGCCGGTTCCGCCCTTTTCGACGGCCGCCCAGTGGGGGTTGTTGCGGTTCATGTGGCCCAGCAGCACGGCCCCGGACAGGTCCTCGGCCCACTCGCCCGTCATCTCGGGATCCGGAATGACCGGGAGGTGGGTCGCGAACGGCCCCGCCGCGTCCGTGCCGTTGTGCACCAGCAGGGCCAGCGGATTGTTGCGGATCAGGTCGACCATCCACGAGCCGGACGGCTCTCTGTAGAACGGCGGCACGAACATCGGGAATTCGCCCCTCTCGGCAGGTGACTTGTGTGCTGTCTGCCGAGAAAGCTACGGGGGCCGGATTTTGCATCGTTATCGGCTTGATTTCCACACCGGCGGGCCGCCGGTGCAGGTCATGACGGGTGAGCCGGCCGGTCATGCATCCAGACTTTGGCCGAAAAGCATTCGATACCGAAAGTTAAACCTCCGGCCCTAGCTTCGGAAGGAGTCGACACCGCTCCGGATCGAAGTCAGGAGAGAACATGTTCCATGTGGATTCCGAGGTCGGCGTCCTGAAACAGGTCATTCTGCACGAGCCGGGCCTGGCCTTCGAGCGGCTGACCCCGGGCAACAAGGACGAATTGCTCTTCGACGACGTCGTATGGGTGTCCCGGGCCCAGGAGGAGCACCGGGAGTTCCAACAGGTCATGCGGGACCGCGGAGTCACCGTCCATCTGCTGCACGATCTGCTCGCCGAAACGGTGAAGTACGAACAGGCGGTCGCCTTCATCCTGGACCGCATCCTCGACGTGCGGCAACCCCACATGGGGCCGGCGCTCACCCGGGCCACGGCCGGGGTGCTGGCCGACATGGGCCCGGACGAGCTCGCCACGCACCTGCTCGGCGGTCTCAACAAGCGCGAACTCATCGAGGCGCTCGGCGAACACCGCACCCGCGGCGCCCGCTCCCTGGGACTGGAGCTGATGTCGGACGAGGACTTCGTCCTGGCCCCGCTGCCCAACGCCCTGTTCACCCGGGACACCAGCTGCTGGGTCTACGACGGGGTGTCGGTCAACCCGATGATGATGGCCGGCCGCAAGCGGGAGACCGTCAACTACGAGGCCGTCTACAACTTCCACCCGATGTTCGCCGAGTCCGGAGCGCACCGCTGGATCGACGGCGAGGCGATGGCCCCGGCCGCGATCGAGGGCGGTGACGTGGAGGTCATCGGCAACGGCACCGTCCTCATCGGGCTGGGCGAGCGCACCACCCCGGCCGGCGTGGAGATCCTGGCCCGCCGCCTCTTCCGCACCGGCTCCGCGCGGCGGGTCATCGCCGTGGAGCTGCCCAAGGCCCGCGCGTACATGCACCTCGACACGGTGCTGACCATGGTGGACCGGGACGCCTTCACCCTCTACACCGGACTGGACCGGCACCGCCTGCGGTCCTGGACCCTCACGCCGGGTGCCCACCAGGTGCCCGACATCACCGAGAACAAGGACTTCTTCGACGCCATCGCCGACGCCCTCGGGCTGGACCGGGTGCGCGTGCTGCAGACCCGTCAGAGCTCCTACGCCGCCGAGCGCGAGCAGTGGAACGACGGCAGCAACCTGCTCGCCCTGTCCCCGGGCACGGTCGTCGCGTACGAGGTCAACGAGGCGAGCAACCGCATGCTCGAGGACAACGGCATCGAGGTGCTGCGGATCCGCGGCGACCAGCTGGGCCGCGGCCGCGGCGGCCCGCGCTGCATGAGCTGCCCCATCGAGCGGGACGCCGCCTGAGCGGAGCGGGACCCCTCCTGGGCGGGCCCCTCCCCGGAGTCACCCTCCCCTGCGCCGCCGCCCTGCGCCGGCCCCCTTGCGCCCGTTCCCTCCTGAGCGGGCGAGGCGCAAAGCCGGAGCCCCCCGCCGAAAAGCGATCAATAACGAAAGCGAAACCCGCCCCGATACCTTCGGTGCAGAGATCGCGTTCCGGCTCATTCAGGCCAACAGAGAACGAACAGGCTCAATCACGGTCCAATACGGCCACACCCGGCCACGCCCCGCTGACCCGGCCGATCCGGCCCACCGGCCACCCGGCCGCCCGGGAACCCCACCGACCGAGAGGAAGAGATCCCTTGTCCGAGCACCCGCCCGTCCGCGAGGCCACGCCCCGCCACTACCTGATGTGCCGCCCGACGCACTTCGACGTCACCTACGCGATCAATCCCTGGATGCACCCCGGGAAGCCGGTCGACACCGACCTGGCGGTCGAACAGTGGGAGGGCCTGCGCCGGCTGTACCTCGCGTACGGCCACACCGTCGACCTGGTGGAACCGGTCGAGGGTCTGCCCGACATGGTGTTCTCCGCCAACGGCGCCACGGTGGTCGACGACCGGGTGCTGGTCGCGAGGTTCCGCCACCCCGAGCGCGCCGCCGAAGCCCCCTTGTACCACGAGTGGTTTACCTCCCGGGACTATCCGCAGGTCACCTCCGCCGAGTACGTCAACGAGGCCGAGGGCGACTACATCGTCGTCGGACGGACCGTCCTGGCCGGCACCGGCTTCCGCACCGACCCGCGGGCCCACGCGGAGGCCCAGGAGGCGCTCGGCGTCCCCGTGGTCAGCCTCCAGCTGGTCGACCCGCGCTACTACCACCTCGACGTGGCCCTGGCCGCGCTCTCGGACACCGAGGTCATGTACTACCCGGGCGCCTTCTCCGAGGAGAGCCTGGCCGTCCTGCGCGAGCTCTACCCGGACGCGCTGCTGGTCGACGAGGCGGACGCCGAGGTCTTCGGCCTCAACGCCGTCTCCGACGGCAAGCACGTCTTCCTGCCGGAGACCGCCACGGGCCTGGCCGGGCAGCTGCGCGCCCGCGGCTTCGAACCGGTCGCTGTCGACCTCTCCGAACTGTTCAAGGCGGGCGGCAGCGTCAAGTGCTGCACGTTGGAGATCCGCCACCGGGTCCCGGCCGGCGCCTGAGCCGCGCACCCCGCGCCCGCATCACGCACCTCACGCACTGGGCTCCGCCCACTGCACACCACGCATCGGCCCGGCGTCGCGGACGTCGGGGTCACCTCACCGTCACCCCTACGCAAGCGGGAGAGAAATTCCATGAGTGCTCGCGAACACCAGATCTACGACGTGGTCGGCATCGGCTTCGGCCCGTCCAACCTGTCCCTCGCCATCTCCCTGGAAGAACACCGTGCGAACGTGCTGACGAACCCGATCACCTCGGCGTTCTTCGAGAAGCAGCCGCGGTTCGGCTGGCACCGCAACATGCTCCTGCCGTCGGCGACGATGCAGATCTCGTTCCTGAAGGACCTGGTCACCTTCCGGAACCCGGTGTCCCGGTACAGCTTCGTCTCGTTCCTGCACGCCCAGGGCCGCCTCGCCCGGTTCGTCAACCGCCAGGACTTCTTCCCGACCCGCGCCGAGTTCCACCAGTACCTGGAGTGGGCCGAGTCCAGCCTCAGCAACGTGGTCACCTACGACTCCGCGGTCACCGCGATCCGGCTGCCCCCGGAGGCCGTCCACAGCACGTCCGACCACGTGCAGCTGGACGTCCGCACCGCCGACGGCCTGACCCGTACGGTCAAGGCGCGGAACGTGGTCGTCTCGACCGGCCTCGTCCCACGCATGCCCGACGGCATCAAACGCGACGCCCGGGTCTGGCACAGCTCGGAGTTCCTGGAGCGGTTCGGCGAGGTGGACCCGGCCCGGCTGGGGCGGGTGGCGGTCGTCGGCGCCGGCCAGAGCGCCGCCGAGATCACCAAGTTCCTGTACGACAGCCTCCCGGACGCGCAGGTCACCGCGATCATGCCGTCGTACGGCTACTCCGTCGCGGACGACACCCCCTTCGCCAACCAGATCTTCGACGCGGCCGCGGTCGACGAGTACCACTTCGGCACCGAGCGGGCCCGGGACGCCTTCTGGCGCTACCACAAGAACACCAACTACGGCGTGGTCGACGGCCCGGTCATCCGCTCCCTCTACGAGATCCAGTACGACGAGGAGGTGCGCGGGGCCAAGCGGCTCAACTTCCGCAACCTCACCAAGGTCCGGGCCGTCGAGCAGGCCGGGGACGAGCGGATCGTCCACCTGGTCTCGCAGCTGGAGGGCGAGCCCCAGCAGCTCGACGTCGACGCCATCGTCTTCGCCACCGGCTACGACTCCATGGACCCGAGCCACCTGCTCGGCGACCTCGACCGCTTCTGCCTGCGCGACGAGTCGGGCCGGCACCGGGTGGAGCGCGACTACCGGCTCGTCACCACCCCGGACCTGCGCGTCGGTATCTACCTGCAGGGCGGCACCGAGCACACCCACGGACTGAGCTCGTCCCTGCTGTCGAACATCGCCGTCCGCAGCGGCGAGATCGCCGACTCCATCATCCAGCGCCGGGCCGAGCGCGAACTCGTGCCGGCCGGCGCCCTCCAGGCGGCTGAGGGCTGATCCCGCTCGCTCCGTCACCGCCGCGCCCCCCACGGCGGCCCGTCTTCCCCCACGGGCCGTCGCGGGGGGCATTCTGCTGGCCGGCGGAGAGCGCGCGGAACACACGGAGGTTTTCCTCCATGGTGCTCGCGCGCGCGTGCGCGTAACTTCGGATACAACCCCCGTACATCCCTTGCGGAATTCACCCAGGAATTCATCGAGAAGTTCATCCGGGAATTCCGCCGTGTGAGAGAAAGAGGCGTAGTCATGGATTCCACCGCAGGTGCGGTCATCGCCGGTTCGGCCATGCTGAGCAGCACGGCCGTCGTCGTCGCCGGTCTGGTGTGGCTGGCCGCCGGAAACGGGAGGGAGCGTCGGCGGGCGGACCTCGCCACTGCTTCGGTGCAGCGTGAACTCCGTTCCGAGATCGCCGAGTTGACCAAGCGGGTGGGGGCCATGCAGCGGCTGCTGGAGGGCGCGGACTAGGTCCCCCCGGCTTCTCCCCGTTCTCCCGAGTTCTCCCGTTCCCCGTTCCCCGTTCCCCTGCCCTTTCTTTCCCTTCCCCTCCCTCGGAAGCGTTCGGTCGTGCTGGTGAAGGTGTCACCGCCGGGGCTCTCCCGGCGGGCCTTCCAGGGCCTTTTCGTGCCCCCCGCATCCCCGGAAGCCGGCTGATATTGGCCTGATAACGCTCCTCCCTAATGTCTTCCCCATGAAGACGTGACGCCGACCCGGCGCACGCGGAGGCGCAGATCCCCGGTGGAGGCGACGCACATGACTGACGACACGGACGAGTACGGCACCGCGGCGCGAGAGCGGCACAGCGGGCTCGGATCCGACAACGAGCGCAGGCTGGCCGGTCTCTGGGCGGACGTGCTCGGCGTGCCGGCGGCCCGCATCCGGCGAAGCGACAACTTCTTCGAGATCGGCGGCACCTCACGGGCCGCCGCACGTCTGGTGATCGCGCTGGACCAGGGCCTCTCCCTGGGCGAGTTCGCGCGCTGCTCCACCCTCGGCGCACTGGCGGCCCTGCTCGACGAGAGGCAAGGCGCCCGCCCCGTACCGGCAGTCGGCTGACGCCTGCCCGGCATCCCGGCAACCCGGCATCCACTCGAATCGTTCATGGGAGACAGCGGAAGATGACGACCGTAATCGAAGCCACGACAACGGAGCAGGTCACGGAGCAGGTCCTGGACGCATCCACCGAGGGGATGCCCGCGGCGGCACCCGTCGTCGACCCGCTCGACCCCAGGCACTGGACGTCCGAGCAGCGCGCCGCCGCACAGCAGCCCGACTGGCCGGTGCCCGCCGCCGTCGACGTGGTCCGGGCCCAACTGGACGCCGCCGTACCGCTGGTCTCCGCCAACGAGTGCGAGACCCTCAAGCAGCGCATGGCCGCGGTCGCCCGCGGAGAGGCGTTCCTGCTCCAGGGCGGCGACTGCGCCGAGACCTTCGCCGATGCCACGGCCGCCGCCGTACGTGCGAAGATGCGGACCCTGCTCCAGATGGCGCTCGTCCTGACGTACGCGGGCAGCGTCCCGGTCGTCAAGGTCGGCCGGATCGCGGGACAGTACGCCAAGCCGCGCTCCCAGCCGACCGAGACCCGCGACGGCATCACCCTGCCGGCCTACCGCGGTGACGCCGTCAACGGGTTCGACTTCACCCGGACCCAGCGCAGCCCGGACCCGGGCCGCATGCTGCGCATGTACCAGGCGGCCGCGTCCACCCTGAACCTGGTCCGCGCGTTCAGCACGGGCGGTGACGCCGACCTCCGCCAGGCGCACAGCTGGAACCAGGACTTCGTGCAGAGCTCCCCGGTCGGCTCCCGCTACGCCCGTCTGGTCGACCAGATCGACCAGGCGCTCGCCTTCATGCGGGCCTGCGGCGGCGACGAGGCGGCGATGCGGGCCGTCGAGTTCTTCGTCAGCCACGAGGGCCTGCTGCTGGAGTACGAGCGGGCGCTGACCCGGACCGACGAGGCCACCGGCCGGCCCTACGCGGCCAGCGGGCACATGCTGTGGATCGGGGAGCGCACCCGGGACATCGACGGCCCGCACATCGAGTACTTCTCGCGGATCGCCAACCCGATCGCGGTGAAGCTGGGCCCCACCACCACCCCGGACGCGGCCATGCGCCTGATCGACCGGCTCGACCCGGAGCGCGAGCCCGGCCGGCTCACCTTCGTCGTGCGGATGGGCGCGGGCACGGTCCGCGAGCGGCTGCCCGCCCTGGTGGAGCGGGTCACCATGGAGGGCGCCCGTATCGGGTGGGTCTGCGACCCCATGCACGGAAATACCTTCCAGGCCCCTTCCGGTCACAAGACGCGGCATTTCGACGACGTTATCGACGAGGTCACGGGATTCTTCGAGGTGCACCGGAGCCTTGGTACCCACCCCGGAGGAATCCACCTGGAGTTCACCGGAGACGACGTCACCGAGTGTGTGGGAGGCGGCGCCCGGGTGCGATTCGGCGACCTGACGGATCGCTATGAATCTGCTTGCGATCCGCGCCTCAACCGCACTCAGTCGCTCGAACTCGCTTTTCTCACCGCCGAAATGTACCGGCGTCGCTGACCCCGGTCGACCGCGATCCCGGCCATGGCCGAAGGAAGTGATCCAGCATGCGTCTTGTCATTGCCGAAGGCTCCGCGATCCTGCGTGCGGGCCTGGCCCACGTGCTCGGCGACCGGGGCCATGAGCTGGTCGCGGCGGTGCACGACGTCCGGGTCCTGCCCGCCCTCGTCGACACGCACCGCCCGGACGTCCTCATCTCCAACGTCCGGCTGGCGCCGACCTGGAACGACGAGGGCGTCAGCGCGGCCCTCGCCGCGCGCGGCAGCCACCCGGGCACCGGCGTCCTGCTCTTCTCGGCGGCTCCCGAACCCCAGCACGTCGCCCGCCTGTTCGGGGAGGACGGCGGCGGACTCGGCTATCTGCTGCAGGACCGGATGACCGACGCCGACGAGGTCGTGGGCGCGTTGTCGCAGGTCGCGAGCGGTAGCACGGTGGTCGACCCCCGGATGGTGGGGGCCCTGGCGGCACGGGCCGCGGGCCGTGGACCGGCCGAGGAGGCGACGCCGGACGCGCTCGCCTCGCTCAGCGAGCGGGAGCTGGAGGTCCTGTCGCTGATGGCGCAGGGCCGTACCAACAGCGCCATCGCCGAACGGCTGATCGTCTCCGCCGGCACGGTGGAGAAGCGGGCCGCCGCGGTCTTCGACAAGCTCGGCATCCCGGGCAGTCCGGCCGACAACCGCCGGGTGCTCGCGGTGCTCCGCTACCTGGCGGCCCACGGCCGGACCGGCGGGAACGTCGTGCTCGACCCGGCCTCGGGTGCCGTTCCGAACACCGTGGACATCGTTCGCGAGCGCCGCCGCCGGATGCTGAACCGGGCGGCCTGAGGGGGCACCATACGGAATTCATGATTCACTGGAAGGGACTTGACAAGGTCTCAATCACGCACTTCTCGAAGGGGCTTTGGCGGAAAATCATGTCCTCATAGCGCGCACTTAGTCGGCTGAAATGAGGTCGTGCACGTGAACCTGGCCAACAACACCGGTGTCGGAACGCAAGCCCCCCACCGTCCCGGTCCGCAGGTGTCGAGGCTGATTCCCCCGCAGCGGGCAATGCGCAAAGGGCAGCCCGGGGCGGAACAAGTACTGACGACGAGAGTGGGCCTGCAACTGCCCGTCGTCTTCACCTTTGAGGACTGGCAGCGCGCCGGCCGCCAGCTGGCGGGAGTCGTGGACTCCTCCGCGTGGTGGCTGGGCGACTGGCTGGCGTACGGCAAGGACCACTACGGGGACCGCTACCAGCAGGGCATCCAGGCGGCGGGCCTCCGGTACCAGACACTGCGCAACTACGCCTGGGTGGCCCGCAGGTTCGACCACAGCCGGCGGCACGGGAAGCTCACCTTCCAGCACCACGCCGAGGTGGCCTCCCTGCCGACCGAGGAAGCGGACCGGTGGCTCAGTCGGGCAGAGGAGCTGTCGTGGACGACCAAGCAGCTCCGGGCCGCCCTGCGGGAGGCCCGTGAGGACGACGGCGTCATACGCGAGCGTCCGGCTCCGCGGCGCCAGCTCGCCGTGCCCGCGGCGCGCTTCGAGCACTGGGTCAAGGCGGCCGAACGGCTGGGCGCCGACCTGGACGAGTGGGTCCTGGCGACCCTCGACCAGGCGGCCGAGCGGGTCTTCGAGGCCCTGGGTCCGGTCGACCCGGTGGCGGCGCTCACGGCGGCCGATCCGGCGGACCGGGCCGAAGCGGCGGCCCCTGCGGACCCGGCGGAACCGGTGCACTCCGCGGACCTGGCGGAACCGGTGCGTTCCGCGCCGGCGGATCCGGTCCGGCCCGCGGCCATCGAGCCGTCGCAGATCGCCGCTCTCGCGCCCGTGGAGCCGTCCGCGCCCGTGGGGGCGTCCGTGCCCGTGGGGGCGTACGAGGTCGTCGAGGCGTCCATGACTGTGGAGTCGTACGAGGCCGTGGAGCCGTCCGTGCCCGTCGAGCTGCCCCCGTCCGTCGACCCGTCCGCGCCCATGGAGTCGTACGAGGCCCTGGAGGCGTACGAGGCTGTGGAGGCGTCCGTGCCCGTGGGGCCGAAGGAGCCCTCCGACCCCTCCGAGCCCTCCGAGCCGTACGACCGGACCGGGTCCCCCATCGCCCAGGCCGGCCCCGCCGCGGCCCGGTGGGAGGACGTGACCGAGGAAGCCGAGTCCGCCGACCCGGTGGGCGAGGCTGAGGCGGCGGCGGCCCGGGCGGCGGCCCGGGAGGCCCGGCTCGAAGCCCTGCTCGCCGGCTGGGGAGCCGAGACGGACCGCTGACGCATCGAGCCGAAGAGCGCCCGCCCGTGGACGTGAAGCCACGGACGGGCGCTCTTTCGCGTGTGCGGACGGGTGACAAGGCATGTCCGAATCGCGGCATGCCCGGGTCACTCACGGGCCCTGGAACGGACGAGTGCCCCCGGCAGGACTCGAACCTGCGGCCAAGTGCTTAGAAGGCACCTGCTCTATCCACTGAGCTACGGGGGCCGGAAGGTGACCGTGAGCCGGGTCAAGGATAGGGCTCCGGTCGGCTCGTCCCGGTTGCTTCACCCGCGTGCCACGATGTGGAGGTTCGGTGAAGCGGTCCCGATAATCGCAGGCAGGTGCGATTCGCGCATCGGTTTTGCGCCGCCGCGCGCGGGCCGTTGTGCAGTCGTTATGCCTGCGCCCCAGTCTTCCTTGTTGTCCCTGTGTGTCCGTCCGGGGTGGCGGTCGGCGCGCAGAGGGCCTATAAGCTTCAAAAATGGTCCCAAATTGGGCATTCTTCGCATGTGGTGACCTTGGATGTTCGGCCTCAGCTGCTCGATGCCCTCTCCGCCCTGCGCGACCGGGTCGCCTCCGTGCGTCTGCCGCTGCCCCTGCCCGGCGCCCCGCGCGCCCGCCAGACCAGAGCCGAACTGCTCGCGCAGCTCGACGACTACCTGGTGCCACGACTCAAGGCCCCCGAGGCGCCGCTCCTCGCCGTCGTCGGGGGCTCCACCGGCGCCGGCAAGTCCACCCTGGTCAACTCCCTGGTCGGCCGGCAGGTGAGCGAGGCCGGGGTGCTCCGGCCCACCACCCGGACGCCCGTCCTGGTCTGCCACCCGGACGACCACCACTGGTTCGCCGGGATGCGGGTCCTGCCCGACCTGATGCGGGTCTGGGCGGACAAGGGCGAGGAGGACGGCCCCGGCCCGGCCGGGCGCGGCACCGGGGCCGCCGCCCGGCGCACCGGCGGCGGGCCCATCCGCGAGCTGCGCATCGAGACCGTCGGCAGCCTGCCCCGCGGGCTGGCCCTGCTCGACGCGCCCGACATCGACTCCCTGGTGGTCGAGAACCGCACCCTCGCCGCCGAGCTGATCTGTGCCGCCGACGTGTGGGTCATGGTCACCACTGCCTCCCGGTACGCCGACGCCGTGCCCTGGCACCTGCTGCGCACCGCCAAGGAGTACAAGGCGACCCTGCTCATCGTGCTCGACCGGGTGCCGCACCAGGTGCTCGCCGAGGTCTCGCGGCAGTACGGCGCCCTGCTCACTCGCGCCGGACTGGGCGACGTACCCCGCTTCACCGTGCCGGAGCTGCCCGAATCGGCGGGCGGCGGGGGACTGCTGCCCGCCTCCGCCGTGGCCCCGCTGGCCTCCTGGCTGATCCACCACACCCAGGACCCCGCCGCCCGGCAGCAGGCCGTCGGCCGGACCGCGCTCGGCGCCCTGGACTCCCTCCGCAGGCGGATGCCCGAGCTGGCCTCCGCCGTCGCGGCCCAGCACGCCGCCGCCGTACGGCTGTCCGCCGCGGTGGAGGACGCGTACAAGAAGGAGGGCCGGCGGGTCCGCAACCGGCTCGACCAGGGCGCCGTACTCGCCGGTGACGCGCTCACCCGCTGGCGCGGCTACCCCCTCGACACCACCGCCGACGAACTCCTGGACTCGCTGGCCGAAAGCCTCACCGCGCTCATCCAGTGCGCGGTCGCCGCCGCCGACGAGCGGATCGCCGCCGCCTGGCGCAAGGAACCCGCCTCCGGCGCCCTCGCGCTGCCCGTCACCGACCGGGATGCGGGCGAGCGGATCGGCGTGGCCGTCCGGCGCTGGCGCCGGGTCCTGGAGGAACTCGCCGAGGAGGAGGTCGCCCAGCTGGACCGGCAGCCCGCGCCGGACCCCGACGGCGTGGCCGCGCTGCTGGTCTCCGCGCTGCTCGGCGGGAAGCGGGCCCGGATCGCCGGCGAGAAGCTCGCCGAGCGGATCGGAGCCCAGGCCGCACTGCGGCTGCGCGACCGCGGCGGCGAACTCGTCGGAGAACACCTGGACGAGGTGCTGCGGGCCGAGCGCGACCGCCGCCTGGCCCCCCTCGACGGACTCGAAGTCACCCCGGAGCCGCAGGCCGAGCTGATCGCCGCGCTCTCCGTACTGCAGAAGGAGAGGTGACCGCGGTGACCGCCCTCACCGACCGCACCGACGACCGCTGGGACGACGGTCTGATCGCGCGGCGCATCGCCCTCGGCGACGACGACGACGAGGAGGACGACGACACGGACGAAGAGCTGGTCCGTGCCGTCTCCGGAACCGTCTCCGGGGCCGGCAGCGACGGCGGCAAGACCCCCGCGCCACCGCCCCTCAGCCCCGAGGCGCGGGCCCTGCGCACCCGCCTGGACGCCCTGCGCCAGCTGATCGGGCTCTCCCGGACCCGGCTGGACGGCACCACGCTCGCCGAGGCCGGCCGGATCCTGGACGAAGCCGCCGCCCGCCGCGGGTTGTCGCCGCAGCACACCGTCGTCGCCATCGCCGGAGCCACCGGAAGCGGCAAGTCCACCCTCTTCAATTCACTCGCCGGGGTGCAGATCTCGGAGACCGGGCTGCGCCGGCCGACCACCGCCGCACCCATCGCCTGCACCTGGACGGACGGGGCGGCGGGCCTGCTGGACCGGCTGGAGATCCCCGGACGCCTGCGCCGCCGCCCCCGCGAGGGATCGGTCGCGGCCGAATCCCTCCACGGGGTGGTCCTGGTGGACCTGCCCGACCTCGACTCGGCGGTCCGCGATCACCGGGCGCACGTGGACCGGGTGCTCGCGCTGGTCGACGCCGTGGTGTGGGTGGTGGACCCGGAGAAGTACGCCGACGCCGTGCTCCACGAGCGCTACCTGCGGCCGCTGGCCGGCCACGCCGAGGTCACCTTCGTCGTGCTCAACCAGGTCGACCGGCTGCCCGGCGACGCCGCCGACCAGGTCCTCGACGACCTGCGGCGGCTGCTCGACGAGGACGGCATGGCGCTCGGCGAACACGGCGAACCGGGAGCCACCGTGCTCGCCCTGTCCGCCCTCACCGGCGAGGGCGTCGGGGAACTGCGCGAACTGCTCGGCCAGTTCGCCCAGGAGCGGGGCGCCGCGACCCGCCGGATCTCCGCCGACGTGGACCGGGCGGCCGGCCGGCTGCGCCCGCTCTACGTGGCCGAACGCCGTGCCGGGGCGGAGATCGCCGAGGCCGTCCGGACCGAGTTCGAGGACCGGCTCGCCGAGGCCGTCGGCGCCTACGCGGCGGGACTCGCGGCCGAACGCGCCTGGCGGCGCAACGCCGGCAAGGCGTGCGGCACGCCCTGGCTGCGGCTCTGGCGCTGGTACGAGAACCGGCGCGCCCCGCGCGGCCTCAGCGGGCTCGCGGCGCTGGCCGCGATCGGCGGCCGTACCTTCGGCGGCGATCCGGAGCCGCCGCCGGAAGCGGAGGTCACGGCCCGGCAGCGGGTCGAGCAGGCGGTGCGGACGGTCGCCGAGGAGGCGTCCGCCGGACTGCCCGACCCCTGGGCCCAGGCGGTCCGGGAAACCGCGGTGCGCGGCGCCGACCGGCTGCCCGAGGCGCTGGACGAGCTGGCCGTCACGGCCGGGGTGCCCACCGGCAAGCCGCCCCGGCCGGCCTGGTGGCCCGCCGCCGTGCTCACCCAGGCGTCCATGACCCTGCTGCAGATCTTCGGCGGCCTGTGGCTGGTGGGGCAGATCGCCGGGGTGGTGGAACCCGGCCTGCTGCCGCCCGTACTGCTGATGGTGGCGGGCATCGCGGGCGGGCCGCTGGTCGAGTGGGCCTGCTCGATGGCCGCCCGCGGGCCCGCCCGCCGCTACGGACAGGATGCCGAGCGGCGGCTGCGGCAGGCGGCGGCCGGCTGCGGCCGGGCCAGGGTGCTGGAGCCGGTGGCGGCCGAGCTGCTGCGGTACCGGGAGGTCCGGGAGCAGTACGCCACGGTCGCCGCAGGGGGGAACAGGTTGTCCACAACCCGTCAGTAATCCACAGGGCCGCGCGGGGTGGGGGCCGAGGGGCGCAACATGTTCGTACGCGACCGCGGAGGGCGGTGCGTACGGGACGGGGAGGGGTGGCGGGGATGAACGAGACCCTGGTGACACTGGTGGGCCACGTGGCGACACAGGTCGACTACCGGGAGACCCCGAACGGGCCATCGGCGAGATTCCGCTTCGCCGTGCGTCCGCGGTTCGTGGACCGGCAGAAGCAGGCGTGGACGGACGGACCGACCAGCTTCTACACGGTGTGGGTCCGCCGGTCCCTCGCCGCCAACGTGGCCGGGTCGGTTTCGGTCGGCGAGCCCCTCGTGGTGCACGGACGGCTGCGGGTCCGGGACGAGGAGCGGGACGGCCAGAGGTGGGTGTCGGCGGATGTGGACGCGGTGGCAGTCGGCCACGACCTCAGCCGGGGCACCGCCGCCTTCCGCCGGATGGCCAAGGCGGAGCCCTCACTGACAGAACCTCAGAAGGGGGCGGTGGTCTAGGTGTTCGAGACCGCTAGGATTCCCCGGTACTCACGGGCGCCTGGGGCTTCGGCCCGAAGGGGAAGACTGTGTCCATTGCCGTTCCCGCATATTCCGTTTCCGTCGGCGTACGACGGCCACTGGCCGTCGCCCTGCTCGCGGCCGCCCTCGCCGCGGCGCCGGGTTCCGCCCTGGCCGCCGAGGCCGAAGGCCCGGCGGTGTCCCGGCCGCCGGAAGGCGCGAGCGCCGTGCTCGACGGGCTGAAGACCTTCGGCCAGGCCGTGCTGCGCGGCCAGGACGGGGTGGTCCGGCAGATCCCGGCCGGGTTGTACGAGATGCGCGTCGACGGCGGCGGAATGCTGCAGACCTACGGGGTGGGCCTGGCCGGCTTCGCCCAGCCCGAGGAGCGGTACACCGAGACGGCGTGGAGCGGCAGCCCGCTCGGCGGCAACGGCGGGGCCGGCCGTATCCGCTGGGTGCTGGAGCACTCCTATCCCCAGCTGAACGACCTGGCCGGGCTGGCGAAGGCGGCCGGGGCCGGCACGCTCACCGCGGAGAGCGCGGCGGCCGGCACCCAGGTGGCGATCTGGCGGCTGACCGAGGGTGCCGACGTGGAAGCGGCCGATCCGGCGGCGGAGAAGCTGGCCGACTACCTCCAGCGCGCGGCGAGGCAGCTGCCCGAGCCGCCGGCCTCGCTGAGCCTGGAGCCCTCGGACGTGGCCGGCCCGGCCGGGACCCGGCTGGGCCCGGTCACCGTCCGGACGCGCGCGCAGACCGTGACCGTCCTGCCGGACGCGGCCGCCCAGCGGATGGGGGTGCGGGTGGTGGACGCCGACGGACAGCCGGTGACCAGCGCGGTGAACGGCACCCGGCTGTACTTCGAGGTGCCCGCCGGCACCCCGGACGGCACCGCCTCGGTGACGATCCACGGCGCCACGAAGGTCCCGGTCGGCCGGGTCTTCACCAGCGGCGGGCACAGCCGGGCCCAGATCGTGGCGGGCTCCAGCGACTCCGCGGCCACGGCCACCGGCACCGCCGTCTGGCCCGAGACGCGCACCCTGACCGCGCAGGGCGGGCAGGGCGTGCCGGGCGCACCGGGCACGGCGATCGGCGTGGCCGCGGCGTCGGCCGCCTCGGACCTGTCCGCCGAGGAGGAGAGCGACGACCGCCTGGCCACCAGCGGCAGCTCCGCCGCCACCCCGGTGATCGCCTCCCTGGCGGTCGGCCTGGTCGTCCTGGGCGGCCTGGTCGTTCTCCTGCTCCGCAAGCGGCCGCTGGACGAGGACGAGCGGGCCTGACGGGAGTCGGGCGGCGAGCGACCTGCCTCCGCCCGCCCCGCGGGGCCTCCACAAACGGAGGAGCCGCTTGTTGGTGGAGTGGGCGGATCCGGGTAGTCGAACGGAATGAATCCCGGACTGGAGACGAAAGCGGCGCGGGCAGCGTTGGGCGCGCACGGCGGGCCGGTCACCTGGCGGGGCGCGGTCGCGCGGTGGGACCGGGCGGTGTTCGACGCGGTCGCGCGGCGCCACTGGCCGGGCGGCGACCGGGTGCTGCCCCGGTTGGGCCGGGCCGCGAACCACGGTCTGCTGTGGGGTGGGGTGGCGGCCGGGCTCGCCCTGTTCGGGTCGGCCGCGGCACGCCGTGCGGCCCTGCACGGGGCTGCCTCGCTGGCCCTGGCCTCCGGCACCGTCAACACCGTGGGCAAGTGGACCGTACGGCGGGCCCGGCCGCTGACCGAAGGGGTGCCGGAGGTGCGCCTGCCCACCAAGCAGCCGTGGACCACCTCCTTCCCGTCCGGGCACTCCGCCTCGGCCTTCGCCTTCCTCACGGGGGTCGCGACGGCGGCGCCGCGCTGGGGCGCGGTGGTCGCGCCGGTCGCGGCCTCGGTGGCCTTCTCCCGCGTCTACACCGGGGTGCACTACCCGACCGACGTGCTCGCGGGCGCGGCCCTCGGGGTGGGCGCGGGACTGGTCGTACGGCGGCTGACCCGTGGGGCCGAGGAGGCACGGACGGCGCCCGGCGAGGAGCAGCCCGCCGAGGCGCCGGCGCTGCCGGACGGGGCCGGGCTGACCGTGGTCGTCAACACCGGCTCGGGCGGCTCCGTCGACGCGGCCGCGCTGCGGGGGGCCCTGCCGGCGGCGGAGGTCGTCGAGTGCACGGGCGAGGAGTTGTCCGGCACGCTGGCCGGGGCTGCGGCCCGGTCGGCCGCGCTCGGGGTGTGCGGGGGCGACGGCACCGTCGTCGCGGCGGCCACGGCCGCGCTGCGGGCCGGGATCCCCCTCGCCGTGTTCCCGGGGGGCACGCTGAACCACTTCGCCACCGACCTGGGCCTGGCCACGTTCGAGGACACGTGCCGGGCCGTGACCGCAGGGGAGGCCGTGCGGGTCAGTGTGGGCCGCTTCACCCCGCACCCGGCGCCCGTGCGGGCCGGCACCGGCTCCGCCCCGGCCGCGGACCATGCGCGGGCGGGGGACGAGGACTGCCGGTCGGGGGCGGGCGAACCGGCCGGTCCGGGCGAGCCGTCCGGTCCGGGCGGGCCGAGCGAGTCGGCCGGGTCGGGATACTTCCTCAACACGTTCAGCATCGGCGTGTACCCGGAGCTGCTGCGGCACCGGCTGCACTGGGCGCCGCGCATCGGGTCCGGCCCGGCCGCGCTGCTGGCCGCCTGGCGGGTGTTGCGGGCGCAGCACCCCGTACGACTGAGGCTGGGCGGCCGTGCGGTGCCGGTGTGGCTGCTGTTCGTGGGCAACGGCACGTACCACGGGACCGGGCCCGTCCCGCGCCGCCGGATGAGCCTGGACGAACCGCAGCTCGACCTGCGCGTGGTGCTGGGCGGCGGACATCCCGGCCCCAGGCTCCTCGCCGCCGCCCTCACCGGCCCGCTCACCCGCTCCCCGGTGCACGTCGCGACCCACGCGCACGCGCTGCGGGTCACCGACATCCCCGCGGGCACCCCCCTCGCCTACGACGGCGAGTACGCCCTGGCCCCCGAGGCCCTGGTCCTGGACAAGCTCCCGGGCGCGCTCACCGTCTACCGCCCCCGGACCTGAGCTCCGGCGCCGGGCACAGCGGCCGCGCCCGGCACGGCGGCACCGCGCACGGCGGCACCGCGCACGGCAGCACCGCGCACGGCGGCGTCCGCGGGAGCCGTCGGCCTCAGC
Organism: Streptomyces sp. NPDC043853; assembly: GCF_056436025.1. NCBI lineage: Bacteria > Bacillati > Actinomycetota > Actinomycetes > Kitasatosporales > Streptomycetaceae > Streptomyces > Streptomyces sp. NPDC043853. Next base: position 765,299 of record NZ_JBWKDJ010000002.1, on the reverse strand, counting down.
CGCTGACCGCCGGACGGCCGCCGCCCGGCCCCGGCACCGGCCCCGGCCCCGGCCCCGGGTCCACCCCGAGGTCGGTGCGCATTACGCCGCGGAGGCCGTCCCCCCGCCCCCAGAGCAGCTGGAGCTCCTCGTGCAGTTCCTCGAACGAGCCGCCCGGCACCGGGGTCCCGGCCGCCAGCCGCACGATCCGCGCGTACGCCTCCGACACCGCGGTCGTCAGGTCGTCCAGCTCGCGCAGCACCGGCCCGGACGCGATCATCTGGGCCTCGGCGAAGGCGGCGTGGTGCGCGTGCCGGGCGGCCTCCAGCTCCTGCCGGGCCTCCGCCGTGACCTCTCCCTTCCGCACCAGCCACAGGAAGTTCATCAGCTCCACCCGGAACCGGCGGTACCCGGCGTTGGCCGCCATGTAGCACTCGCGCAGCCGGGCCTGCCCCGCCGCCTCCTGCTCCCGCAGCCACTGGGCGTGTGCTGTCTCCTGCTGCCGGTCGAACTGTTCCGCCTGGGCGCGCGCCAGCAGCCGCTGCGACACGACGGGCGCGAGCAGCGTGCCGATCACGCCGACGGTCGCGGCGGCCAGCGCGATCAGACCGCTGCCAAACACATTGCCTCCACCACAGTGCCTCCCCACTCCGCGGTCCGGCCGGTCCGGCGCGGCCCCCCGGGCCGCCGACCCCGGTCCTCCC
>NZ_JBWKDJ010000002.1:660921-764519 GCF_056436025.1 Streptomyces sp. NPDC043853 | reverse complement strand
CCCCGTCCCGGTCTTCCCCGTCCCGGTCTTCCCCGTCCCGGTCTTCCCCGTCCCGGTCTTCCCCGTCCCGGTCTTCCCCGTCCCGGTCTTCCCCGTCCCGGTCTTCCCCGTCTCGGTCCTCCCGGTCTCGGTCCTCCCGGTCCCGGTCCTCCCGGTCCCGGTCCATCCTGCCCCGGAGCCGGACCGCCCGTAAGCTGCCCGGCCATGGGAGAAGATCCGCACGTGGACGCGGCATGGCGCCAGGGGCGCAACCCGAACCGGCGCAGGATCGGAGTGCTGGGCTGGGCGCTGCTCGGTCTGCTCCTGTTCGCACTGCTCACCCTGTGGCCCCGCTGACCGAACGGGAGCCGCCGGGGCGATCCCGGCCCACCCGGCGCCCGCCCGCCTCCCGGCCCCTCCGCACCCGGGTGGTCCCACCCCCCTCCCCACGCCCTTCCCCGCGCCTTTCCCGGCCCCGCCGCGCTCCGCAGCCCGCCCAGGACGACGTACGGTCACCTGATCGCCACCGCGGTCCCCGGCTCCGCCGCAGATCAGGGCGCTGACCATACGGGTTACCGCCCCGGGGTGGACGGCTGGCAAGATGGGGTGTATCTGCCCATCCCTCGATCTGCCGGACGGTTTCTCTTGGCTGAGTTCATCTACACCATGCGCAAGGCGCGCAAGGCGCACGGCGACAAGGTGATCCTCGACGACGTCTTCCTGAACTTCCTGCCGGGGGCGAAGATCGGCGTGGTCGGCCCGAACGGTGCCGGCAAGTCCACCGTCCTGAAGATCATGGCGGGCATCGAGCAGCCGTCCAACGGTGACGCCTTCCTGTCGCCCGGCTACTCCGTCGGCATCCTCATGCAGGAGCCCAAGCTCGACGAGTCCAAGACCGTCCTGGAGAACGTCCAGAACGGCGTCGCGGAGATCAAGGGCAAGCTCGACCGGTTCAACGCGATCGCCGAGGAAATGGCGACGAACTACACCGACGAGCTGATGGAGGAGATGGGCAAGCTCCAGGAGGACCTGGACCACGCCAACGCCTGGGACCTCGACGCCCAGCTGGAGCAGGCCATGGACGCGCTGGGCTGCCCGCCCGGCGAGTGGCCGGTCACCACCCTCTCCGGTGGTGAGAAGCGCCGCGTGGCCCTCTGCAAGCTGCTGCTGGAGGCCCCCGACCTGCTGCTCCTCGACGAGCCCACCAACCACCTCGACGCCGAGTCGGTGAACTGGCTGGAGCAGCACCTGGCCCAGTACAAGGGCTGTGTCGTGGCGGTCACCCACGACCGGTACTTCCTCGACAACGTCGCCGAGTGGATCCTCGAGCTCGACCGCGGCCGCGCCCACCCCTACGAGGGCAACTACTCCACGTACCTGGAGAAGAAGGCCGAGCGCCTCAAGGTCGAGGGCAAGAAGGACGAGAAGCGCGCCAAGCGCCTCAAGGAAGAGCTGGAGTGGGTCCGCTCCAACGCCAAGGGCCGCCAGGCCAAGTCCAAGGCCCGCCTCGCCCGCTACGAGGAGATGGCCGCCGAGGCCGAGAAGATGCGGAAGCTGGACTTCGAGGAGATCCAGATCCCGCCGGGCCCGCGCCTGGGCTCGATCGTCGTCGAGGTCAACAACCTCTCCAAGGCCTTCGGCGAGAAGGTCCTCATCGACGACCTGTCCTTCACGCTGCCGCGCAACGGCATCGTCGGCATCATCGGTCCGAACGGCGCGGGCAAGACCACGCTGTTCAAGATGATCCAGGGCCTGGAGTCCCCGGACGCCGGTGACATCAAGGTCGGCGAGACCGTCAAGATCTCGTACGTCGACCAGGGCCGTGCCAACATCGACCCGAAGAAGACCCTCTGGGCGGTCGTCTCGGACGAGCTGGACTACATCAACGTCGGCCAGGTCGAGATGCCGTCCCGCGCCTACGTCTCCGCGTTCGGCTTCAAGGGCCCGGACCAGCAGAAGCCGGCCGGAGTGCTCTCCGGCGGTGAGCGCAACCGCCTGAACCTGGCGCTCACCCTCAAGCAGGGCGGCAACCTGCTCCTCCTCGACGAGCCCACCAACGACCTCGACGTCGAGACCCTGTCCTCCCTGGAGAACGCGCTGCTCGACTTCCCGGGCTGCGCCGTGGTCGTCTCCCACGACCGCTGGTTCCTGGACCGGGTCGCCACGCACATCCTCGCGTACGAGGGCGACTCCAAGTGGTTCTGGTTCGAGGGCAACTTCGAGTCCTACGAGAAGAACAAGATCGAGCGCCTCGGCCCGGACGCCACCCGTCCGCACCGGGCGACCTACAAGAAGCTGACCCGAGGCTGATCGTGGCCCGTCACATCTACCGGTGCCCGCTGCGCTGGTCGGACATGGATGCCTTCGGGCACGTCAACAACGTGGTCTTCCTCCGCTACCTGGAGGAGGCCCGGATCGACTTCATGTTCCGGCTGGCGCCGGGCAACGGCTCCAAGTCCTTCCAGGGCGGATCCGTCGTGGCCCGCCACGAGATCGACTACAAGCGGCCGCTCCTGCACCGGCACGAGCCGGTCGTCATCGAGTCCTGGGTGACGAAGATAGGCGCGGCGTCGCTGACCATCGCCTACGACGTCAAGGACGCCGAGGACTCGGACCTGGTGTACGTCAGCGCGTCCACCGTCGTGGTGCCCTTCGACCTCGAGACCCAGCGTCCGCGCCGGATCACCGAGGAGGAGCGCCACTTCCTCCAGGAGTACGTCGACGACTCCGCCCGGCAGGTGGGCGGCGCCGCCGCATGAACCGGCACCTGCTCCTGGCCGACTCCGGGGAGGCGGCGGACCTCGCCGCCTTCCTGGGCCGGCTGGTGCACTACGACCGTGCCGCCGCGGTCCGCCTCCAGGCGGGCGGCGGCGCGCTCGCGGTGTTCGGCCGCCCGCCGTCCTTCGACGTGCTCGCCATCCGCGCGGTGCGGCTGGCCGAGCCGGCGACCCTGGACCTCACGGTCTCCGCGGGCGAGCTGCTGGAATCCATCGACGAGGCCGCCGGCGCCGCCGTGGTGCCCGCGGCCGTCACCGGCCCGCCCTGGGCCGGGGTGCTGCCGCCGCGCGGCGGCTGGCGTCAGGTGCCCGGCCTGCCCGGACCCGAGGAGATGCGCGCGGCCGTGGCCGCCGCCGTCACCGAGTTCCGGACCCGGGACGAGGCCCTGCCCGCCGACCGCCGGACCCGGGCGGAACGCGACCGCATCGGCCGCGAGATCTGGTCCCGGACGCTCGGCGACACCGAGCTCCCGCTGCGCGCCGTGCACGCCGCGCAGTCCCTCGGCTTCCTGCGGCCGGTCCGCACGGCCGCTTCGGCCCCGGCCCGCCCGGCCGGCGCCCCCGAGCCGGTGGCCCTGCTCGGCTCCGGAAGCTGGCTGCGCCTGCGCACCCCGTACGGCTCCATCGCCACCCGCCGCCCCGGCGGCGGCCTGGGCGCCCTCCAGGTCCGCCCCGTCTAGGGCCACTCCGACCCTGATCCGCCGGACAGGCCCTGGCCGTCCCTCCGGCGCCGCCGGCCGCCCTGGCGCCGCCAGCGGCCCCGGCGTCCAACGGGTCCCTACGGCACCCGCCCGCCCTCCGGCGCTTTCACTAAAAGTTTCGCCGTGGTGATCTCGATCTCGCAATGGCCGCTGAAGGTGTCAGTGATCGGCTTCCTGTGTTTCACTTCAGGTGAAGTTCGCCGGTGGCCGCCGAGTGCCGGGGAGGGCCGGACGGGGGTCTGCCCTGCCCGGTAGCGGTGGCCACCGCGCACGCCCATGTGCAGGACAATCACCTGTGACACGGCGGACCGACAGGAGCCCAGGGGTGAGCGAGCGGTGAGCGGGACCGAGGGACAGGAGCACGGGACCGAGGGGCAGACGCTGGCCGACCGGCTGGAATACCTCTTCGCGCACGTCCAGCCGCTCGGGCGCCGGCACACCCTCCAGGAAGTGGTCGACGGGATCAAGGCCGCCGAGGAGCCCGGGGGCGGCGGCTCCCTTTCCGTGGGCCGGCTGTCCATGCTGATGAACGGCAAGGCCCCCAACCCGACCCTGGGGACCCTGCGCTCGCTGGCCTCCTTCTTCGGCGTCCCCGTCGGCTATTTCGTCGACGACGCCGTAGCCGGGCAGACCATGGCCCAGCTCGCGCTGATCACGGCCATGCGCGCCAACGACGTACGCGCCGTGGCCCTGCGCGCCGCCGCCGTCGCCTCCCTCTCCGCCCAGGGCCTGGACGTCGTACGCGACCTCGTGGAACAGGCCGCCCGGCACCCACGGGGCCCCGCCGCTCCCGGAGCACCGCGCGGCTAGAATTCGCCCGTACTGCGGGGCGCGGGGAGCAGGGGAGCGAGCGGATGCGCAGCGACTCCTGGTCCGAGTTCAGCACCCGGTGCGCCGGGATCCTGGACGCCCTGCCGCTGACGGCCGGGGCGCCGGTGACCGTCGACGCGCTCCGCACCGCCATCGAGGAGCAGCGCGGCAGGCCCCTGGTGCTGTCGGCGCTCCCCGAACGGGCCGGGGCCACCGCCGGTCTGTGCGGGCTGTGGATCGCCCTCGGCGACGCCGACCACATCTTCTACGAGACCTCGACCAGCCCGCTGCACCAGCAGCACATCATCCTCCACGAGATCGCCCACCTGCTGCTCGACCACGGTCACGGCGAGGGGGACCAGGCCGACGGCGCCGCCGGCGGGAGCTGGGGGGCCGGGATCACCGCGCTCTTCCCCGGCCTCGACCCGGCCATGGTGAGCCGGCTGCTCGCCCGGGGACGTACCGACTACACCGAGATCCAGGAGCGCCAGGCCGAACTCATGGCCACCCTCATCCACCAGCGCACCACCGCCCGGCCCAGCGGGGCCCCGGCCGACGCCGACGCCGCCCACGTCCTGCACGCCATGGACCGCCTCGCCCGGTTCTTCGGAGGCGGATCCCGATGACCTCCATCCGCCTCTTCGAGGCCGTCCTGCTGCCCCCGCTCTGGGCCCTGACCGTGCACACCGTCCGCAAGGCCCGCTCGGCCCGCGACACCACCGACGCGGCCCCGGCCCGGCTGCTCGCCGGCGTGGTCGGGCTGATCACGCTGTCCGTGACGGTCGGGGTCCCCGCCGTCCGCCGCGTCATCGACGCCACCACCGGCGTCCAGAGCGTCACCAACGTCCTCGCCCACCTGCTCGGCATGGCCGCGATCACCTGCCTGACCGGCTTCGTCCGGCACCTCTCCGGTGCTCCGGAGCCGCGCCGCCGCTGGCTGCACCGGCTGCCGCTGCCGCTCGCCGGCACGGCCCTGGCGGCTGCCTTCCTCGTGGGCACCCGCCCCGACGGCGAGCAGCACCTGCTCACCAACGGCAGCTCACCGGCCCACCAGGCCTACTGGGCGGTCTACCTGGCGTACGTCATGTGGGGCGTGACCTCGGTCGGCTTGATGTGCCTGCGCCACCGCCGGCACGCCCCGCCCGGCCCGCTGCGCACCTCCCTGAACCTGCTGGGCTCGGGCACCGCGGCGGCCGTCGCCTACGCCGCCCACCGGTGCGCCTACCTCGCCGCCGGGGACACCGGCTGGTGGCTGTTCCGCGAGGGCGTGGTCGTGGCCACCACCCAAGCGCTGCTCGCCGCGTGCCTGCTGCTCTACCTGGCCGGGATCTCCTGGCCCGCCCTCGCCGAGTGGCGCGCCGCCCGCGCCTCCCGGCGGCGGCTGCGCAGGCTGGAACCGCTGTGGCGGGCCGTGTGCGGGGTCGTCCCCGAAGTGGTGCTGCCGCTGCCGCCGCAGCTGCGCGCCACTCCGGACGTGCTCCTCTACCGGTACGTCATCGAGATCAGCGACGGGCTGCTCGCGCTCGGCCCCTACCGGGCGGACAACGACTCCGACGGGGCGCGCGAGCGGCTCGCCGCCTCCGGGCTGACGGGACGTCGGCTGGAGGCGGCCGTCGAGGCGGTGGCCGTACGGCGGGCCGTGGCGGCCCTCGCGGCGGGCCGGGAACCGCTGCGGGAGCCCGCCCCCGTGCCGCAGGGGGCGCCGGACGGGAGTCCGGCCGGGAGTCCCGCCGAGAGTCCGGCCGAGGCCCTGGAACTCCTCGCGGAATACTACGGGCACCCCCTGGTACGCGCGGTCGCGCGGACCGAACAGACCGAACGGCCCGAACGGCCCGAACAGACCGATCGGCTCAGCCGGCCGTGTTGATCATCGAGGCGGCCGCGTAGGTCAGGTACTTCCACAGCTGCGCCTCGTGCTCCGGGGCCAGGCCCAGCTCGTCCACCGCCACCCGCATGTGGCCCAGCCACGCGTCGTGCGCGGCGGAGTCCACCTGGAAGGGCGCGTGCCGCATCCGCAGCCGAGGGTGCCCGCGGTGGTCGCTGTAGGTGGTCGGCCCGCCCCAGTACTGCATCAGGAACAGCGCGAACCGCTCCTCGGCCGGACCGAGGTCCTCCTCCGGGTACATCGGGCGCAGCAGCGGGTCTTCCGCGACCCCCTCGTAGAAGCGTCGGACCAGGCGGCGGAAGGTCTCCTCGCCGCCCACCTGCTCGTAGAACGTCTGCTCCTGAAGCGTGCCCCGCGGAATCTCATTCACCCGACCATCGTCTCAGACACCCGGACGGGGGACCGCGGACCCAGGCCCCTTCCGCCGCCGTCCCGTTCGCGGTCGCCCTGCCGCCGCAGGAGAGTGGAGCCATGGGCGCACACACGGCGCAGGAGCACGAGCACGGAGTGGACCCGGAGGCCGCGCACGCCGCACAGGTGCGGGAGCTGGTGGCGGCCGGGGTACTGCGCGACCCGGTCTGGCGGTCCGCCTTCGCCGCCGTGCCGCGCCACGTCTTCGTCCCCTGGTTCTTCACCGGGCGCGGCGCCGGGCACGAGCGGCTGTGGGGCGAGGACCCCGACCCGGCCCGGCGGGCCCGCTGGCTGCGCGGGGTGTACGCCGACGAGCCGCTGGCCACCCGGCTGCGCGACGGCGAGCTGGTCTCCTCCAGCAGCCAGCCCTCGCTGATGGCGAAGATGCTGGCCGCGCTCGACGTGCGGGACGGCCACAACGTGCTGGAGATCGGCGCCGGGAGCGGCTACAACGCGGCCCTGCTCTGCCACCGGCTCGGCGACGGGCTGGTCACCACCATCGATCTCGACCCGGACATCACCGAGTCGGCGCGGGCCCACCTCGCCGAGATCGGCTACCACCCCGCCGTGATCACGGGTGACGGGGCGCGCGGCGCGCCGGCCCGGGCGCCCTTCGACCGGATCATCGTCACCTGCTCGCTGCCGCAGATCCCGCACGCCTGGCTGGGCCAGTGCCGTCCCGGGGCGCGGATCCTGGCCCCGCTCTCGACCGGCCTGATCGCGCTGCGGGTGCAGGACGCCGACGTCGCCGAGGGCGGCTTCCTGCACACCCCGGCGTACTTCGTGCCGCTGCGCGGCTCCGGCGCGGCACCGGGCGGGCCCGCGGGCGGGATCCCGTACGAACTGCTGGAGAACGACCGGTTCCAGTTCATGCTGCTGCTCACGGCGGGCGCGCTGCACCCGCGCGAGGCGCTGGACCTGTGGCGGAGCGAAGGCCGTCCGGCGCGGGAGCGGTTCGGGGTGACGGTCAGCCGGGACGGCCAGTGGTCCTGGCTGGACGATCCCCAGGGGCCCTACGTGTGGCCCCTGGGGGAGTCCGGGCCCTGACGACCGGCCCCACCGGCCCCACCGGCCCGGTCGGCTACGGCCGTCGGCCGTCAGCCGCGGCGGACGGTGATGGTGGTCCAGGCGCCGACGTGCACCTGGTCCCCGTCGCCCAGCGGCACCGGCACGTACGGCTGGATCGGCTCCTCGCCGCCGTTGATGGTGGTGCCGTTGGTCGAGTTCTGGTCGACCACGGCCCAGCTGCCGTCGGGCTGCTGGACCAGGACGGCGTGCTGGTGCGAGACGCCCGGGTCCTCCGGCGGGACCGACAGGTCGATGTCCGGGGACTCGCCGGTGGAGGCGCGGCGGCGGCCGATGGTGATCTGCTCGCCGGACAGCGACAGGTGCTGCTCGGGGGAGTAGGCGGGCAGGTTGAGCGAGGCCGCCTCCGGGCCGCTGCGCTGCATCATCGCCATGAAGTACGTGCGGTCCGGGCCGATGGTGGCCGTCCAGCGGGCCGGTCCCGCCTGCGCCGGGAACGGCTGCTGGTGGTGCGGCTGCTGATGCCCCTGGTGCTGTGCCTGCTGGTGCTGTGCGTGCTGGTGCTGCTGCGGATGGACCTGGTGCGGTGCCGGGTGCTGCGGCTGCCCGACCTGGTGCTGAGGCTGGTGGACCGGCTGCTGGTGGACCTGCTGCTGTCCGGGCGGCGGCAGCATCCAGTCGTCACCACCGCCGGCCAGCGCCTCGGCCGGCCGGTTCATCTGCGAGGGGCGCGAGCCCTGGTAGTCGTACGGGTCCTGCGCGTACGACGGCTGCCCGGGCGGGCCGGGCGGCGCGGCGACCGGAGAGACCGGCGGCGGGCCGGCCGGGAACGGGCTCGCAGCCCCGGTCAGGAAGTTGTAGCGGCACTCCTCGCAGTACGGGGCCATGGCCTCGCGAGGGGTCCGGCACTGTGGGCACAGCTCGGCCTGCGCGGTCGCGTCACCGCCGGCCGGGGGGAAACCGTAACCGTAGGAGGGCGCCGCCGGTGCGCCCGTGGGGGCGGCCATGCGGTGGCCGCAGACCTCGCACCAGTCCTCGGAGACCGATTGGTGCCCGTTCGGGCAGGTCGGCATGGAGCCCTTCCCCCTTCTGCTGTGGAGCCCTTCAGCTCCTCTTCACACGGACCGTCCGGATCGAACGGGTTTCGAGGGTCATTTCGTCCGCGTCCGCAACTGTTGCCTTGAGTCGCACAGTACCCGCCGCCGCGTCGACTACGTCGACCACCTTCGCCAGCAGTTTCGCAGTGTCCTCGTTCCCGGACGTAACCGCCAGCTGCACGGCACGACCCAGCTTGGCCGTGGCGCCCCCGATATCACCCTGTTTGCGTGCCTGCAGCCCCTGTTGGATGACAAGGGCCAGCTCTGCCTGGCCGGTGTAGTGGGCCACCTGGGGATCGATCGCGGTCGACGCCGCCAGGTCGTTCGTCCACACCGCCCGGACCAGGCCCTGTGCCAGCACCGAAGGCACCCCGCCCGCCGGGTCGGGCAGCACCAGCGACACCCGGGCCGCCAGCATCTCCTGCCCGACGGCGGCGGCCGGGACGTGCACGCACACGTGGTACTCGCGGCATTCGTCCCCCCAGGAACCGGTCGGGTAGTCCCCCGCCCGCGGTCCGGCCCCGGTCCGCCGGCCGGTCAGGTCCAGGACGCTGGGCGCGACCTGCTTGACGTACTGGATCTCCGCGCCGACCGGGGTCCACAGCCGCAGACTGACGTCCGCGACCTCCTTCCCCATCACGCCTTCCATCATGCGCGTGAAGTCCTCGGCGAGACGGGCCGGATCGGCGACGATGTCGGCGGTGCCGAGCAGCGCGTTCGCGATCCCCGTCACCTCCTCCACCTCCCAGTCGGTGCCGACCCCGCGCGCGTCGCAGGTGAACCGGCCGGCGCAGGCGTCCAGGGTGGCGCGCAGCCGCTCCGGCTCCTCGTGCTCGTTGCGGCCGTCGGTGAGCAGGATGCCGTGCCGGACGGCGGCGGAGCTGTTCCGCAGCAGCCCGTCGGCCAGCCGCAGCCAGGTGCCGATGGCGGTGCCGCCGCCCGGACGCAGCTGTCCCAGGGCCTCCTTGGCCCGCGCCCGGGTGGCCGGGTCGGCGACCGCGAGGCGGCCCTGCCCGGGGTAGACCTCCTTGGCCACGTGGGTGCCGGCGACCACCGCGAACGAGGTGCCGTCGCGCAGGGTGTCGATGGCCGCCGCGGTGGCCTGCCGGGCCCCCTCCATCTTGGTCGGCGGGTAGTCCATGGAACCGGAGCAGTCCACCATGATCACGACGGCGGCGGAGCCGGGCAGCGCTGTGTGCGTGGCGGTCGCGCCGCCGGTGGAGGTGACGGTGACGATCGCGTTCACGTCCCGCCCGCCCGCCGGGAGGAACTCGTTCTGGTAGACCTCGGCGGTGAAGCGGGGCGCGCGCGGCTTGGCGAAGTTCGCCACGGACGGTCTCCTTGCGGATCAGGCCTGCGGGGCGGCGGCCGGAGCGGACTCCGGGGAGCGGGGCAGCGCGAACGGCACCACGGCCACGGTCACGTTGTCGTGCCCGCCGCCGTCCAGGGCGTGTCCGACGAGCACCTGGGCACTGTGCAGCGGGCGCGCCGCGGCGTCGGGGGGCACCACGGAGGCCATCTCCCCGGCGGACTCGGCGTAGTTCCACAGCCCGTCGGTGCACACGACGACCACGCCGGGGTGGTCCGGCCGGAAGGTCTTGGTGTGCGGCTCCAGTTCGTACGCGTCGGCGCCCAGCCAGCCGGTGATGGCATGGGCGCGGACGTCGGCGTACGCCTCGGCCTCGCCCATCAGTCCGGCCGCGACCATCTGGGCGGCCCAGGAGTCGTCCTCGGTGAGCCGGTGCGGGAGCGCGGCCCGGTCGTCCGGCACCCAGTAGGCGCGGCTGTCGCCGACCCAGCCGACGGTCAGCAGCCCACCGCTGACCACGGCGCCGACCAGCGTGCAGGCCGGCGCGTTCTGCGCGCCCGGAACCTCCGGGGCGAGGGAGGCGACCGCCTGGGCCGCCGCGAGGATCGCGGAGTGCATGGCCTCCTGCGGGTGCGTGCCGCGCGGCAGGGCGTCCAGCAGCGTCTCGTTGGCGGCGGCGGCCGCGGCGGCCGAGGCGTCGTCGGGCCGGCTGGCGGAGGAGACCCCGTCGCAGACGATGGCGACGGTGGCGGCCGAGCCGTCGGGCAGCGCGGTCGCGGACACCGCGAAGGAGTCCTCGTTGCGGTGGTGGCGCAGGCCGCGGTCGCTGACGGCGGCGACGCTGCCGAGCGCCTCCTCCAGGTGGTCCCGCTCGCGGGGCTGGGCGTGGCCGCAGTTCTCGCAGTAGCCGTCGGTGTCGACGTGCCCGGCCCGGCAGGCGACGCATGTCCTGCCGGGGCTCCCGCCGGTGCTGCCCGTGCCGCCCGTGCCGCTCGTACCGGTGTTGCCGTGGGTTCCGCCCGGGCCGGCCGGCTCGCCGTACGGGTTGCCGTCGCCGGCCGGGCCGAAGCCGCCGGGGTGGCCGGAGGCCGGGGCGGGGATGTCGGCCGGCTCGGTGTGCTGCCCGGGCCGCGGGGCCGCGGCCGCGGGGCCGTAGGGGTCCTGGGCGGTGGGGGAACCGCCGTACGGGCGCGGGTCGTTCGCAGCCGGCTCGGCGTAGGGGCCGGGCGCCGCTGCCGACCGGGGCACGTCCGGAGCGCCGTAGGGCTCGTCCGGGCCGCCGGGGTGCCCGGCGGCGGCGCCGTACGGGCCCTGCGACGGTCCGTCGTAGCGGGTGGGCCGCTGCTCGTCGCCGGGCACGGCCGGGCCGCCGTAGAGGCCCTGGTGCGACGGGCCGTCCTCGGGACCGGCGTGGGTGTCGTGGGTGACCTCCGCGGCCGGCCGGCCGGCCGGTCCGGCGGACCCGGTGCCGTGCGCGGTGGCGCCGTACGGGGCCTGCCGCGGCACCTCTTCGTGCCGCGCGGACCCGTACTCGGAGTGCGGCCCGCCCGAGGGCGCGGGCGCCCAGTCGGCCGGGTCGTCCACGAGGGTCGGCGCGGCGCTCGTCACGCTGCCCCAGCCGGGTGCCGCGTCGGCGGGCGGCGGTGGGGCCACGGCGAGCGTCGGACGTTCGCCCGGTGCCGGCGGCGGGGCGGACAGGTCGTATCCGCAGACACCGCAGAAACGGTCACCCTCCTCCAACGGCTCCGTGCAGCTGGGGCAACCCGACGGCTGATGCATCCGCTCCATCACTCACACCCACGTCCGGGGACGGAAACGGTTTGCCCGTTCCACCAGTTCGATCCGCTCCTCACCCCGCTGGGCCAGCCTGGCCAGCACGCGGTACGAGCGTTCCAGGCCGAAGCGCAGCCCCCGCTCGTCGAGTTGACTGCCGAGCAGCGAGGTCCGGCCGGGGTCGGCACCCCGGCTACCCGACAGTACCCAGTCCAGGGCCGAGCCCAGAACTTCGGCCGCGAGCTGCTCGTGCAGTTCCGGGCCGAGTCCGAACCGGCGCAGCGCCTCCACCTGCCCCGCTGCCGCCGTGAGGTCGGCCAGCAGCGGCTCCTGCGGGGACCGTTCGCGCAGACGTGCCCGTACGGCGGCTACCCGGGCGGCGGTGTAGTGGATGGACGACTCCGGTACGGATTCCAGCGTGGCCACCGCTCCGGGCCGGTCGCCGGTGGCCAGCTGGACCCGGGCGAGCCCGAAGGCGGCACTGACGAAACCGGGGTCGGTGATCCAGACCAGGCGGTAGTACTCGGCGGCGTTGTCCAACTGGCCGAGGATCTCCGCGCACAGGCCGAGCGCGAGCTTGGGCGCGGGCTCGCCGGGGAAGGCGTCGTAGACCGCGTCGAAGGACAGCGCTGCGGCCTCGTCGTCGCCGACGGCCAGGGAGACGATCCCGCGGGCCCAGACCACCCGCCAGTCGTCGGGGTTGCGGACCTCCAGCTCGTCCAGAGCCCGGCCGGCCGCGTGCGGTTCGCCGAGCTCCAGGCGGGCGCGGAGCTCGCGGAGGCGGAGCTCGGCGGAGTCGGCGGGGGCGGCCGCGAGGGCACCGAGCAGGTCGGCGGGGGCGGAGGCGAGCAGGCCGGCGAGGAAGCCGGCGTTGGGGTCGGTGGTGTCCACGAGGGGGACGGGCAGGGCGAGGGCCGTGCCATGGGGGGCGGGCGGGGCGAGTGAGGCGGGGCCGGGGGATCCGGCCTGGCCGGCGTGTGCGGCCAGGGCGAACTCGCCCTGGATACCCGGCCGTACGGACGGCGCTTCGCCCTGCCCGGGGCCGGGCACCATGCCCGGAGCCGGGGTTGCGGCGGGAGCACCCGACACGTGCGTGGCGGCCGAGCCGAGGCCGAGCACCGGCGCGGCGCCGGAGCCGAGCGGGGTACCCGGACCAGCGGGTCCGGCCTGGGCGGGGTACGGATGCGGAGCGGGAGTGTCCCGGTGTGCCCACCCTCCCCCAAGCTCTCGGCTTCGCTCGAGCAGGGGGGACCCCCATCGCCCTGCGGGACGCCTGCCCACACCGGGGGTGGGTCCGGCGCTGCCCACACTGGGGGTGGGTCCGGGGCTGCCCACGCCGGGGGTGGGTATGGGCGGCAGGACTGCGGCCGGGGCGGGTGTCGTGGCGCGGCGGGGGCGGCGGAAGGGCGGCAGGCCGCCGACCGCGGCCGGATGCCGGAGCCCCAGACGGGAGACCTCGAACGACGGGTCGTCGGTGAAGAGGCGGGTGTCCGGGACGCGGAGTTCCGGGCCGAAGAGGGAGGACAGGTGCGGGCGGGGGCGGCCGGACTGGAGGGCGACGACCTCGCGCAGCACGCCCGTCAGCTGGTCCGCCATCTCCTGCGCCGAGGCGAAGCGGCGGTCCGGGTCGGGGTCCGTCGCCCGGACCAGCAGCCGGTAGAAGGACTCGTACCGGCGGAACACCTCGATGTGCTCCGGGTCCGGCAGCGAGTCCACGAACACGTTCGTGTAGCCCTGGAAGTCGAAGGTCAGCACGGCCAGCGTGCGCGCCACCGTGTACAGGTCGGAGGCCACCGACGGGCCGACCTCGGCCACCTCCGGCGCCTGGTAGCCGACCGTGCCGTATATCGCCGACTCGGTGTCGTCCATGCGCCGGACCGCGCCCATGTCGATCAGCTTCAGCTGGTCGTGCTGCTGGATGGCGTTGTCCACCTTGAAGTCGCAGTACAGCAGGTTCCTGCTGTGCAGGTGGCCGAGCGCCTCCAGGGCCTCGATGCCGTACGCGCAGGCCTGCTCGACCGGCAGCGGGTCGCGCCGCCCGTCCGCCCGCCGCCGCTCGTTGGCGATCTCCTTCAGCGACTTCCCGCCGACGTACTCCATGACGATGTAGCCGTCGAGCGAGCCCGTCCGCTGGTCCAGGTGCTCCACGAAGTTGTAGATGCGGACGATGTTGGAGTGCTCGATCTCGGCGAGGAACCGGCGTTCCGATATGGCCGCCGCCATCGCGTCCTGGTCCCCGGTGTCGAGGAGGCCCTTCAGCACCACCCAGCGGTCCGACACGGCCCGGTCCACCGCCAGGTAGACCCAGCCCAGACCGCCGTGCGCCAGGCAGCCGGCCACCTCGTACTGGCCGTGCACCACGTCGCCCGCCCGCAGCTTGGGCACGAACGAGTACGGGTGGCCGCACTTGGTGCAGTAGCCCTCCGTCCGGCCGGGACGGTCGCCGCGCGACCGTCCCACCGGCGCCCCGCAGTCCGAGCGCGAGCAGAACCGCTTGCGCTCGGGCACCTCCGGGTTGGCCAGCACCGCCGACGAGGGATCCGGCCGCGGCACCTCCGGCACCGTCACCAGCCCGGCACCCAGCCGGTTCCGCCCGGACGAGGCCGACCGCGAGCCCGAACTCCGCACCGACACCGACACGGAGGCCGACCGGGCCGAGGCCGTTCCGCTCAGCGAGCGCGACAGCCGGCCCGAGACCGACCGTCGCGAGGAGGCGGAACGCGAGGAACGGGAGGAGCGGGACGAGGCGCGCGAGGAGGACGAGTTCGACGCGCGCCCGGAGCGCGAGGACGGGACCGAGGACGAGGCGCGGGCCGCGCTCGTCATCCCGGTCGGTGCCGACACCAGGTCCGTCGCCGCCGCTTCCGGCGCGATACCGCAGGTGTCGCAGTACAGCTCCCCGCCGCCCATGTCCTCGTACGCCCCGGTGCAGTCGGGGCGCCGGCAGGGGGTCCCGGCCAGCCGGCTCATGCGTCGCCGTCCTCTCTGCGGGCGGGTGCGAGTGCCTCCGCCGCCGCCTGCTGGTAGCGCAGCACCGCCTGTTCGGCGGCCCGCAGGTCGCAGGGCGCGCTCCACAGCATCCGCCGGGCCGCGTCGTAGCGTTCCGTCAGCACCGGATCCTCCGCCATGCCGTGCCGGGCCATCTTCGCCCGGTACGCGTCCAGCCGCCCGCGCAGCTCCGCCCGCACCGCGAGCGGCGCGGTCACCGCCGTCAGGGACTCCCGGGCGCGCGTCAGTTCGTCCTCGGCCCGGTCCTCCAGGGCCTCCAGCAGCGGGGACAGCCGGTGCCACTGGGAGTTCCGGCGGTACTCGGCCGCCGCCGCCAGCTGCTCCTGCAGCGCGGTCGGCGGGCCGCTCACCGCAGGCACCTCCGAGGCCGCGATCTTCGCCAGCACCTCGCCGCGCGCCGTACGCGCCTCCGCCAGCGTCCGGTCCGCCCGCGAGAGCACGTCCCGCAGGCTGATCAGCCGCTGCTCGGCGTCCTGCCGCACATCCAGTACGGCCTCCACCTCCCGGCGTACGTCCTCCAGGGCGCGGGCCGCCCGGTCGTACCGCGTGGTGTCGGGGCGGCCGCCGCCCGGCGCCGAACTGCCCGGCGCGGACACCCAGAAGGCCAGCGGGTCCGCGATGACCTCGGCGCGCAGCGCCGTCAGCTCCGCGGTGATCTCCTCCAGGTCGTCGCCCGAGGGGTGCTCACCGGGCCGCACGCCCACCGAGTGGGCCAGCGAGCGGGTGCGGCGCAGCTCGGCGGCGAGCAGGTCGATCCGGGCGGGCAGCGCCGACCACACCGCGTCGGCCGCGACCACCACGTCCAGCGAGCTCGCGTACAGCTCGTTCATCCGGGACACCAGCTCGGCGAGGGAGAGCCGCTCGGTGAGCCGCTCGCCGTCCGCCGCGGCGCCCGCGATCAGCACGCCGGGGCCGCGCAGCCGCTCGGTGAGCTCGGCCAGCTCCTCGCGGCCGGGCCAGCGCCGCCGCTCCCGCAGCTCCCGGGCGGCCTCCAGGGCCCCGCTGTAGGCGTCGAAGTACTTCCACAGCCGGGTGATCGCCGTGTCCGCGGCCGCCCAGCGCCGCTCGGTCAGCCCGGTCAGCTCGGCGCCCTCCAGCAGCCGCCGCCCCGCGTGGTCCTGGAGCGCCAGCAGCGAGGTCTCCACGGCCTCGTGCTCGGCGCCCAGCCGGGCCAGCGCACGGTCGACCTCGTCCCGGTCCATCACTGCCTCCGTTCGGGTCATGCGGCTCAGTCGCGGTACTTGGGCGCCGGCGGTACGCCGGTGCCGCGCAGGTCGGCCCTCAGATGGCGCTCGTAGGACGCGGCCCAGGAGCTCCCGCTGCCCCCCGCACGGTAGTTCTCCAGCACCTTGTTGACCCGGCGCACCAGGTCGGTGGACGCCTTGTTCATCGCCACCCCGTAGAACTCCCGGGTGAACGGGGTGCCGACCAGCTCCACCGACGGGTCCTGCGCGGCCTGTCCGGCGGCCAGGGCGTTGTCCGTGACGACGCCGTCCACCTGCCCGAGCTGGAGCCGCACCAGGCAGTCCAGCTGGTTGGGCACGGTCACCGTCTCCGAGCCGTAGGACTCGTTCTTCAGCGCCGCCTCCCCGGTGGACCCGGCGGCGGTGCAGATCCGCTTGCCCTTCAGCGAGGCGTCGTAGCCGGTGATGCCCGATTTCCTCGGCGCCAGCACCTGCTGCCCGGCCTCGAAGTAGGCGGTGGAGAAGGCGACCTCCTCCAGCCGCTTGCAGTTGATGGTCATGGTCCGTACGACGATGTCGACGCGGCCCTCCTTCAGCGCGGGGATGCGTTCGCTGGTCGGGATGGCCCGGTAGATCACCGCGTCCGGGTCACCGAGGATGTCCTGCGCGATCGCCCGGACCAGGTCGATGTCGAAGCCGGTGAGCACGCCGGTCGCGGGATCGCGGTAGCCCCAGTTGAAGCTGTTCTGGTCCACGCCCGCGACCAGCTTCCCGGCGGCCTTGATCCGCGCGATGGCCGCGCCGTCCAGGCCGTCGGGCCGCAGGCTGGCCTCCGGGTCCTTGCAGGTGTCCGCGCCGGGCAGGGCCGGGGCCACGGCCGCCGTCCCGCCGGGCCGACCGGTCAGGTCGGGCGTCCCCGCCGCGGCCGACGGCCCGGCGGTCCCGCAGGCCAGCGGCAGCAGCACCGCCACCGCCGTCACCGCGCAGGCCCCCGCCATCGCGGTCACCCCGCCCCAGCCGCGCAGCCGGCTCCGGCGGCCCGCGGCCCCAGCCGGGCCCGGGCCGGGCCGCCCGGCCTCCTCGCTCCCGTACCGCCTCATGCGCATCCGCATCTCACCTGTACTCCGAAAGCCTGCGCCCGATACCGAGCAGGGCCGCCGCCGCGGCCACCACGGCCAGGGCCGCCGCGCCGGTCACCAGCCCGCCCAGCGCGGACCGGCCGCCCCGGGCCGCCTCGGTGAACTCCCGCTGCTCGTGCGCCACCGCCTCGGCCAGCGAGGCGTCCACGATGTCGAACGAGGACCCGCTGCTCGTCCTGTCCCAACTGGTGCCGTTCTTGTCCTTGCCGCCGATGACCTGGACCAGCGCCAGCTCGTAGTCGCCCTTCACGTCCGAGTCGCGGGCGGCGGCGTGCCGCTGCGTCCACAGCACCACGCCCTGCACGGCCCGCTGCACCGGGGCGCGGCCCTCCGTGTCGTCGGCCAGCCGCAGGGCCTCCGTCAGCCGCGCGTCAAGGTCCTGCATGTTCCGCCCGTGGTCCACGTCGTACTTGTCGGACTTCTTGTCCTCGGCGAGCACCGCGCCGCGGGAGATCAGCGTCAGGTTCTCGTTGGCCCGCGCCTGCAGCGAGGCGATCCGGGCGTCGTTCAGCACCTTCAGCGAGGCCTGGCCGTGCGTGCGCGCCTCGTCCAGTCCGGACCGGGCCAGGGTGTGCCCCACCGACAGCCACAGGAGCACCGCCGCGGACGCCGCGGTCGCGGCCAGCAGTCCCTGGTTGAGGACCCGGTTGGTGCGCCGGTAGCTGCGGCGCTGCGCCCACGCCAGGGCGCCCAGCGCCAGCCCGCCGGCGGCCAGCGAGGCCAGCGGCCAGGACCGGGCCGCGTCGTGGTCCGCGTACAGCCGACGGGTCTCCGCCTCGTACAGCCGTTGCGCCGCGGGCAGCAGCTGCGTGCTCATCTGCTCGTTGGCGTACCGCAGGTAGGCGCCGCCCAGCGGCAGCCCCTGCCGGTTGGTGGCGCGGGCCTGCTCGATCAGCCCGGTGTAGCGCGGCAGCTGCTCGCCGAGCAGTGCGATCTCGCGCCGGGACTCGTCGCTGCCGCCGGTGGTGGCCGCCGCCTGCACCAGCAGCCGGGAGGCGTTCGCGATGTCCTTCTCGTACCGCTCGCGGACGGCGCGCGGCTCCTGCCCGCCCGCCAGGAACCCGCCCGCCGAGGTGGTGTCGGCGTCCGCCAGCGACCGGTAGATGCTCGCCGCGTCCGCGCTCAGCGGCTGGCTGCGGTGCACCACGTCGTCCGCGGCGGCCGACCGGTCGGCGATCTGCCAGGAGGTCACCGCACCGAACACCACCACCAGCAGGGCCAGGACGGCCCCGATGATGCGCAGCCTGCCGGGCTCGGTCGTCGCGGCGGCGCGCAGCCGCGCCGCGTCCTCCGCCCATGCGGCACCCCGCCGCGGCGGGGGCACGGCGGGGCCGCCGCCCGGCGCGGGCGCGCTGCTGATGGTGGCCACCTGACCTCCCCCTGGGTCGCAGGACTGCCGTCGTGCGCAGTCCGTCGGCTCTCGTCTGTCGTCGCAGCAGTATGGCCGCCCGGACGGCCGTCCACAGCATTGCTTGCCGGATCTTGGAGGATCCGCCGCGGTGCCCCTTCACCGTCAATACGCCCCTACGGGCGGGCCGGTTCCGGTCCGGCCGCTCGATTGCCCCTACTTCGGACGGTTTCCGTCCACTGCATCCGGAAAGTGCGTACGGAGCCTGGCATGGGCGGTCTGCGGAGACCCGGCCGCGTCCAGACCCAGCAGGGCCGCGCCCAGCACCGGCGGGGCGGACACCACCGAGAGCCGGGCCCGCGGGGCCCGCTCGGCGAGACCGGCCGCGATCCGGTCGTTCAGCTGCCGGTGCCGGGCGGCCACCACACTGCCGCCCAGCACCACCGGCACCTCCTCGTCCAGCAGCCCCAGCCGACCAAGCGCGACCGATGCCATCGACACGATCTCGTCCGCCTGCCGGTGCACCACCGAAAGGGCCACCCGGTCGCCGGCCGCCGCCGCCGCGAACAACACCGGCACCAGCTCGTGCTTCCGGGCGGCCGGCACCGCGCCCAGGTGCAGACCCTCGATCAGCTCGGCCATCGAGCCGAGGCCGAAGTGCGCGGGCAGCGCCCCGGCGAGCGCGGTCGCCTCACCCCGGCCGTCCTCGGCCCGGGCGGCGAACCACAGCGCCTCGCCGGCCAGTCCGGCCCCGCCGCCCCAGTCGCCCGACACGGCGCCGAGCGCCGCGAACCGCGCCGTCCGCCCGTCCGGCAGCATCCCCGCGCAGTTGATGCCGGCCCCGCAGACCACCGCCACTCCCCGCGGCTCGGCACCCGGCAGGAGACCGGCCCGCAGCACCGCGAACGTGTCGTTCCGCACGGTGGTGGTGACGCCCCAGCCGCGCCGCCCCAGCGCCTCCTCCAGGGCGGCCTCCTCCACCGGCAGGTCCGCGTGGGCCAGACAGGCCGACACGTGCCCGGCGTACGGCAGGGCGCCGGTCCGCCCCCCGCCCGAGCCGTCCGGCCGGCCCGCGGGGCCCGCCGCCGCGACCGCCTCCGCGACGGCCTCGCCCAGCCCGTCCAGGGCCGCCTCGACCCCCCGCCGGTGCGGGTCGAAACCGCCCGCGCGCCCGGTGCCGAGCACCGTGCCGTCCGCCGCGACCAGGGCCGCGTCGGTCTTGGTGTTGCCCGCGTCGAGGGCGAGCACGGCGGGCAGGCCCACGGCGGGGTCCACCTCGGGCCGGTCCGGATGCGTCGGATGCGTGAGGGTCAGATCCATGCCAGGTGCTCCTTGTTGTGGGCGAGCAGCCGGTCGGTGAGCCGCTCGGCCAGGTCGAACTGACCCACCAGCGGATGCGCCAGCAGTGCCCGGAACACCCGCTCGCGCCCCCCGCGCAGCGCCGCGTCCAGCGCCAGGTCCTCGTACGCGCTCACCCCGGCCACCAGTCCGGCGTACAGCGGGTCCAGCCGGGGCACGGGCAGCGGGACCGGACCGGACCGCCCGACCCGGGCCTGCACCTCGACGACCGCGTCGTCCGGCAGGAACGGCAGGGTGCCGTTGTTCAGGGTGTTCACCACCTGCACGGGCGGCCCGCCGCCGCCCAGCAGGGCCGCCGCCAGGTCCACGGCGGCCTCCGAGTAGAACGCCCCGCCGCGCTTGGCGAGCAGCTCCGGCTTCCGGTCCAGGGCCGGGTCCCTGTACATCTCCAGCAGTTCCCGTTCCATCGCGGCGACCTCGGCGGCCCGCGAGGGCCTTTCGCCGAGCTCGCGCACCACCTCGTCGTGCGCGTAGAAGTACCGCAGGTAGTACGAGGGGACCACGCCGAGCCGGTCCAGCACCGCGCGCGGCAGCCGCAGGTCGGCGGCCACCGCGTCCGCGTGCCCGGCCAGCAGTTCCGGCAGCAGGTCCGGTCCCTCCGGACCGCCCCGCCGGACGCCGAACTCCCAGGTGAGGTGGTTGAGGCCGACGTGGTCGAGGTGGATCCCGCCGGGCGGCAGGCCGAGCAGGGCGGCGAACTTCCGCTGCAGGCCGATGGCCACGTTGCACAGCCCGATCGCCTTGTGGCCGGCCTTCAGCAGCGCGCGGGTGACGATCCCGACCGGATTGGTGAAGTCGATGATCCACGCGTCCGGGTTGGTCCGGCGCACCCGTTCGGCGATGTCCAGCACCACCGGAACCGTGCGCAGCGCCTTGGCCAGCCCGCCCGCCCCGGTGGTCTCCTGTCCCACGCAGCCGCACTCCAGCGGCCAGGTCTCGTCCCGCTGCCGGGCCGCCTGCCCGCCCACCCGGAGCTGGAGCAGCACGGCGTCGGCGTCCGCGACCCCAGCGTCGAGGTCGGAGGTGGTGCCGATGACCGCGGGATGGCCCTGCCGGGCGAGGATCCGCCGCGCCAGCCCGCCGACGAGCTCCAGACGCCCGGCGTCCGGATCGACGAGCACGATCTCACCGACCGGCAGCGTCCCGCGCAGCCGCGCGAAGCCGTCGATCAGCTCGGGGGTGTAGGTGGAACCGCCGCCCACCACTGCGAGTTTCATCTCGGTCCGGCCTTTCCTTCGGGAGAACGGCGAAACGGGGAAGAGGAGTTCAGCCTGGGCTTCCGGCGGCGCGCGGGCTTCGCCGGATGGGTGGAGGCGGGGCGGTCCGGGGCGTCCGCGACGTGTCGAAGACCTCGTCCCGCGTCGCGGCCAGGGCGGTCTCCAGCGCACCGCGCAGGACCGGCCGCTCCCGCACCTCACCACTGATCAGACGCGGTGAGGAGGGGGCGAGTTCGGCGAGCTCGGCGGCCGTCAGCTCGCGCAGCATCCCGCCTCCCGCGGCGGTCACCGCCCCGGACAGCACCACGACCTCCGGGTCCAGTACGGACACCAGGGCGGCGAGCCCGGTGGCGAGCGCGGTGGCGTAGCGCCGGAGCAGCTCCAGGTACGGCCCCTCGGGCCGCGCGGCGGCCCGGGCGAGCAGCCCGACGGCGACGGCCACGGGGTCACCGGCCCCGGCACCCGGCCCGGACCCCGCCGCGCCCCCGGTGCCGGCCGGCTCGATCCCGAGCCCGGCCGCCAGCGCGGCCACCGTCTGCGCGCCGGCCAGCTCCTGGTAGCCGCCGCGGTTCAGCCCGCGGACCCCCCGGACCAGGGGGCGCCCCGGCACCGGGAGGAAACCCACCTCGCCCGCCCCGCCGGTCCAGCCGCGGTGCAGCCGCCCGCCGAGCACCAGGGCGGCGCCGAGCCCCGCCTCGTTCCAGAGCAGGACGAAGTCCCCGTGCCCCCGGGCGGCCCCCAGCCGCTGCTCGGCGACGGCGACCAGGTTGACGTCGTTCTCGTACCCGACGGGCATCGGCAGCGCCGCCGCGAGCTCCTCCAGCAGCGCGGGGGAGTGCCAGCCGGGCAGGTGGCCCGCATAGCGGAGCCGCCCGGTGCGCGGGTCGAAGGCGCCGGGAGTGCCGACGACCAGCCGGTGGATGCCGCAACGGTCCAGGCCCGCGGCGGCGGCCGCACGGTCCAGGGCTTCGGTGACCTGCCCGACGGCGCCGGCCGCACCGGAAGCGGGGGCCGGGACGGACAGGTCACTGCCGCCGACGATCCGGCCGGTCAGATCGGCGACCGCGGCCGTGATCCGGCCCGGGGTCACGTCCAGCCCGGCCACGTACGCGGCCCCCGCGTTGAGCGCGTACAGCTGCGCATGGGGTCCGGAACGGCCGCCGACCGTACCGGTGGCGACCACCAGCCCGGCCGCCTCCAGCCGGGCGAGCAGCTGCGACGCGGTGGGCTTGGAGAGCCCGGTGAGGCTGCCGATCCGGGTGCGGGACAGGGGCCCGTGCTCCAGCAGCAGCTCCAGCGCGGCCCGGTCGTTCATGGCGCGCAGCAGTCCGGGCGTCCCGGGGGTGGCGGTGCCCGTCACGACCGGCCCCTCTCACGAAGCGAACTGTAAGGAAAGTTTCCTGTCGCCCCCGGACCCTGTCAACGAGGCGCAACGACACTGCCCCGCGGACCGGACCGGTCCACGGGGCAGCGTCACGACGGACGAACGGAAAGGGCCGCTACTTGGTCATCCGCACGCTCGGCGGCGGGGACTGCGGGTGCGGTATGGGTGCCGTGGCCAGCGACTGCGGGGAGGCCGGGTTGGCCAGCGCCGACGGCGGCGCCACGTTGGCGGCCGGGTCCGGGGCCGGAGCGGTGTCCTCGTCCTCGGGAGCCGGCAGTCCGCCGACGATCCGGATGCCGGCCTCGTCGAAGGCCTCCTTGATGCGCCAGCGCAGCTCGCGCTGCACGGCGAACTGCTTGCCCGGCATGGTCTTCGCCGACACGTTCACGGTCATCGAGGCCAGCATCACCTCGCCCAGACCCAGGATCTCGATCGGCCCCCACAGGTGCTCGTCCCAGGGGTCTTCCTTCGCCATGGTGTCGGCGACCCGCTGGATGATCTCCTTGATCCGCTTCAGGTCCTCGGTCGGCTTGACCTGGACGTCGACCATCGCGGTGGCCCAGCCCTGGCTGAGGTTGCCGATGCGCTTGATCTCACCGTTGCGGACGTACCAGATCTCGCCGTTGTCACCGCGCAGCTTGGTGACCCGGAGACCGACCTCGATCACCTCACCGGAGGCCACACCCGCGTCGATCTTGTCGCCGACGCCGTACTGGTCCTCCATGATCATGAAGACCCCGGACAGGAAGTCCGTCACGAGGTTGCGCGCACCGAAACCGATCGCCACACCCGCCACACCGGCACTGGCCAGCAGCGGGGCCAGGTCGATCTTCAGCGCGGCCAGCACCATCAGCGCGGCCGTGCCGAGGATCAGGAAGGACGCCACCGATCGGAGCACCGAGCCGATCGCCTCCGAGCGCTGGCGCCGCCGCTCGGCATTGACCAGCAGCCCGCCCAGGGCGGTGCCCTCGACCGCCTCGGCACCGGAGTTCATCCTGTTTATGAGCTTGGTCAGCGCCTTGCGGACCACCGACCGGATCACTGCGGCGATCACCACGATCAGCAGGATCCGCAGGCTGATGCTCAGCCACGTGGCCCAGTTCTGCTCGATGAAACTCGTGGCGTTGTTGACGCTCTGCTGGGCCTCCTGGAGCGAGGCGGGCGCCTCCGGCATCTCGGTGGCGAGCGGCAGCAGGGTGGGCGGCCAGGGCACGGCGGGTACCTCCAGGTGTTACGACCTGCCCGCGGAACAGGGGTGTACGGGCAGGCCTTCCACACTAACGGGGCGAGAGATCCACTCCGTCGCACTTGTTCGAGGGAGAGACCAGGCTCACCTGGGGAGGAATCCGGTGTGGTTGAAAACACCCCCGACCCGTTACGGGAGCGTGGTGGCGCTTCGACCAGCAGTAAGGAGAGACTGAGAACAGATCGTCCCGGCGCGAGCCACGCGCCGCCGGCGTACAAGGAGGCATCCGCGTGCCACACGTCCTGGTCCTCAACGCGTCGTACGAGCCCCTCGGCGTCGTACCGCTCCGCCGCGCGCTCGTCCTCGTCCTGGAGAACAAGGCGGTCTCCCTGGAAGAATCCGGCGCCTTCATGCACAGCGCGTCAAGGGTCGTCCCCGCGCCCAGCGTGGTCCGGCTCAAGCGTTTCGTGCGGGTCCCCTACCGGGGGCCCGTTCCACTCACCCGGCGCGCGCTGTTCGCCCGGGACGGCGGCCGCTGCATGTACTGCGGCGGCGTCGCCACCAGCGTCGACCACGTGATCCCCCGCAGCCGGGGCGGGCAGCACGTGTGGGACAACGTGGTCGCGGCATGCCGCCGCTGCAACCACGTCAAGGCCGACCGCCACCTGGTCGACCTCGGCTGGCGCCTGCGCCACCAGCCGGCCCCGCCGTCCGGCCTGGCCTGGCGGATCATCGGCACGGGCCACCGCGACCCGCGCTGGATGCCGTACCTCCAGCCGTACGGGGCCCAGGACGCACTCGAACGCATCGGGGTGACGGCGCCGGCCTCCTGACGGCGGGGAACGGGGCCTGGTGCGCGGCCCCGCTCCACCCCCCGAGCCCCACCGGGCCCGGCCGGGGTTGCCCACCCGCCCCCCGGCCCCGCCGTAGCGAGCGGAGCGAGGCGGTGGGGCGGGGCGGGGCAGCAAGCGGACTAAGCGTGAGCGGGATCGGTTTGCGCGGCGGGGGCGGCATGCCGGGCGCAGTGGGACGGATCCTGCCGGTGGGGCGGGGGCGGGGGTGCGCCGGTGCTCCGCCTGGACGGAATCCGGGAGGTGCCCGGGGGCTGCCCGTCAGTCCCAGTGTCATTACGTGCCGGCCGTCGGCGTCAAGGGCGCTCCCGTTGGTCGCGTCGGCAAGCCGATGGCCCTTCGGGCCCCCCTTGACACCGACGACCGTCACGCAACGACAAGGACTGTCGGGCCGCCCCCGGGGGATGGCATGGGGGGACCGAGGCCGCCTGGGTTTGGCGTTGGCGGGCACGAGCAGCGGCTTGCGCTCGGCCAGCCGCCCTCCGGGCGGGGGCAGTGGTGAAGTGGATCGGATCTACGTAATTTGGGCCGGTCCAGGGCGCACCAGATCGCTACGTGCTCCTGTCGGACGGCGGGTGCGGCCCGCCGGTGGCCGGACATAGACCGCCACGGATCGCTACGCGTTTCGGCCTGTCGGCGGGTGCGGGCTATCGGGGGGTGCGGGCTGTCGGGGGTTGCTCGTCGGGCGCTCGTGCGCTGACTGCCTGCTTCAGCCCACCGGCCTGTCGGCCGCCGCTCCTCCCGGAGCGCGTGGTGATCGGTGGCGCTTGTTGCCGCGTGATGGTCTCGGCCCCGGGCGGGCCGGCTGCCGCCGAGACGGACAGGAGCGCGTGGTGATCGGTGGCGGTCTATGTCCGGCCACCGGCGGCCCGCATCCGCCATCCGGCAGGAGCGCGTAGCGATCGGTGGCGGTCCGGCCCCTGGCGGCCCGCATCCGCCGAGAATTGAGGAGCGCGTAGCGATTTGGTGCGCCTGGACCGCCCTTGATTACGTAGATCTGATCCACTTCACCGCTGCGTCCGCCCGGAGGGCGGCTGGCTGAGCGGGAGCCGCTGCTCGTGCCCGCCAACGCCAGAGCGCCAGGATCCGAAGGCTCCTCCCATGCCATCCCCCGGGGGCGGCCCGACAGTCCTTGTCGTTGCGTGACGGTCGTCGGTGTCAAGGGGGGCCCGAAGGGCCATCGGCTTGCCGACGCGACCAACGGGAGCGCCCTTGACGCCGGCGGCCGGCACGTAATGACACTGGGACTGACGGGCAGCCCCCGGGCACCTCCCAGATGCCGCCCAGCCGGAGCCTCCGCACACCCCCGCCCCCGTCCCACCGCCTCGCTCCGCTCGCTACGGCCGTGCCAGGGGGCGGGTGGGCAACCCCGTCCGGGCCCGGTAGGGCTCGGGGGGTGTAGCGGGCCCCGGCGTCAGCGTTTACCGGACCACCGCATACGCCTCCGCCGACCACAGCGAGCAGCCGTACTCCGTCGCCCGCGCATCGCAGACCACGCGGACGAAGCGGGTGTCCGGGGCGTCCATGCGGACGCTCTCGCGGCCGCCCGTCGAGCCGGCGACCGTGGCGGACGTGCGCCAGGTCACCCCGTCCGTCGAGGTCTGCACCCGGTACGCCGTCGGGTACGCGTCCTGCCAGTGCAGGACGACCTGGCCGAGCCGCACCGGCGCGCCGGCCAGCTCGGCCTGCCACCAGGCGCCGTCTTCCGCGGGGGAGGACCAACGGGTCGCCGGGTCGCCGTCCACGGCCGCGGTCGCCGGGAAGTCCCGGGTCTCGTCGCCGGAGGAGGTGGCCCTGGCTGTGCGGGCCAGGTCCGGGCCCCCGGTCTTCGGGAAGGCCCGTACCACCAGCGTCCGCGACTCCCCGCCGAAGCTGACCGGCACCTCGTACACGCCCGCCGGCGTGCCCGCCGGCACGCTCACCTCCAGGGGCACCGCCACGGCGGTGCCCCTGGGCACCGTCGCCTGGGCCGGCAGGGCCACCCTGATGCCCTGCGGCGGGTTCGCCGACAGTTCGCCGCGGACCTCGCCCGGCCGCAGCGGTGCCAGCTCCGCGGCGATCCGCTGCGGTCCGCCGCCGATCTCCGCGTCCGTGCGTCCGCCCCCGGCCAGCTCGAACCGTGCCGCCGGTTCGTCCGCGAACCACGGCACCACCCCGCGCACCGTCGGGGCCTCCCCCGCCCACACCAGCCGGACCGCGTCCGCCCGCAGGCCGGACGCGGCTCCCCCGGCCGCCGCCGGGGGAACCCCGACCTGGGTCCAGCCCGAGCCCGTCGCGTCGCCGAGCTTCCGCCAGCCCTGGCCCGGCACGTGCGCCTCCACCGAGGCGCCGCGGACCGCCGGGCTCAGCGGGTCCGTCATCACCGTGATCGCGGACACCGGCCGTTCGCGGTCCAGCTGTACGGTCCAGGCGCCGTTCGCCGCGGTGACCCGGCCCGGTGCCGGACGGTCCGCGCCGGTCCAGGCGTCCGCCTCCGCCACGGCCTTGGTCAGGAAGGGGTCCAGGACGCCCTTGCCGACCGCGGCGCCGGCCCCGCCGGCCACCGCCGTGCGCGCCGTCCCCAGCGCCCGGTACGCCTGCCAGGCCGCCGCGCCGTCGCCGCGCGTCTGTGCCCGCAGGACGTCCACCGCCAGTTCGCCCGCCGCCCCGTACCGCTCCAGCTGGTCCAGCCAGGGGCCGCCCTCGGCCGGGAGGGAACCGTCCGCGGGACCCGCGAGCCGTTCCCGGGCCGTCCGCATCACCGTGAACTCCGCGCGCAGCCGGTCCGCCGCGCGCTCCAGCGCGGCCCGGTCGCCGGTCGCGCGGGCCTGCCAGAACCCGTCGATCAGGGGCTTGAGGTACGCCGATTCCTCCTGGCCCAGGGGGGAGGACGAGGTGTTGCCGGCCAGCGCGGTCAGTGCGTCCCGGGCTGTCGCGTCGCCTCCGGCGAGCTCCGCCACGGCCGCCCGCCAGGATTCCTCGGGCCGGTACCCGCGCGGGTTCCAGGCGAAGTCGGCGGCGGTGAAGAGCGGGATCCGGGACAGCGCACCCTGCTGTGCGGCGTGCGCCAGCAGCCCCGAGCCGTGGGCCACGGCGGGCTCCCGGCCGGCGTAGGGGCCGAGGAAGATCCGGCCCGGCTCCCAGTCGTTGACCGGGTAGTTGTCCATGGTGACCACGGGATGGCCGAAGGCGGCCCGGGCGCCCGAGAGCTCCTTCCCGGTGATGGTGCGCGGCAGCACGCCCACGCCCGTCCAGGCCACCTCCACCCGCGGGTCGAGCGCGCCCGCCAGGGCGGTCCGGTACTCGGTGGAGCCCTCCTGGTAGTACTCGGTCGGCATCAGCGACAGCGCGGGCGCGCCCGGGTGCTTCCGGGCCAGGGCCTCCGCGAGTTCGCCCGCGACCTCCGCGTGTGCGCGGGCCGCCGCTCCCGGCCCCCTGCCGTACCGGGCGCGGTCCGCCGAGCAGCCCCACTCCGTGTAGCTCACGTCCTGGAACTGCAGCTGGAAGGCTCGGAAGCCGAGCTCCCACATGGCGTCGACCTTGCGCAGCAGGGCCTTGCGGTCGGCGGCCGAGGACAGGCACATGGACTGGCCGGGGGTGATCGCCCAGGCGAGGACCACCCGGTTGGCGGTCGCGCGCTCGGCCATCGCCCGGAAGTCCTCCCGCTGGGCGGTCGGGTAGTCCTCGCGCCAGCGGGCCTGCCGGAACGCGTCGTCCCCGGGGGCGACGAGGTACCGGTTCTGCTTGGTGCGGCCCATGAAGTCCAGTTGGGCCAGTCGCTGTTCCCGGGTCCAGGGTTGGCCGTAGAAGCCTTCGGTGATGCCGCGCACGGGGGCGGCGGGCCAGTCCCGGACGAGTACCCCGGGCACCTTGCCGGGAGCGCCGGCGAGGAGCTGCCGCAGCGTCTGCGCGGCGTGGAACAGCCCGTCCTCACCGGTGCCGGACAGGGCGACGGTGTCCCGTCCGAAGTCCCGGCCGACCGCCAGCCGGTAGCCGCCGTCGGGGAGTTCGGTGGTGGTGCCCGCGCCGAGTGCGCGCAGGGCCGCCTCGGCGTCGGGGCCCTGGACCCGGACGACCGTCCCGTGCGGCGGGAGGGGCGCGGCGGAGTCCTGTTCGTGCAGGGTGCGCACCCCGGCGGCGCGCAGCGCGGTGCGGATCACCTCGACGGCGTGCCGGTCGGCGCCACCGGGGGGCAGCACCAGGACGGCCTCGGTGCCGAGCGGGAGGTCGCGGGAGGCGTCGGCGGTCAGTGTCTGCGGGCGCGGCCAGACGGCGGGGCCCTGGGCGACGGAGGCCCGGGCCGTGGTTCCTTGCGCGGCGGTCCCGCGGGCCGCGGTCTGTGCGGTGGCGGACCGCTCGGCCGCGGCGGCCGCGGCCGCCACGGCGGGCGCGCCGCCCGCCGCGTCCGTTTCGGGGGCGGTGGGAGTGGGCGGGCCGGACGGCGTGGAGAAGGACGTCGGCGAAGCCGCGGTCGCCCCGCCGAGCAGGCTGCCGATGACGGCGACCGTGACGGCCGTGGCCCGCTTCCTGCTCTTCGGGCCCTGCCCGGGACCTCGATGCACGCTGTCTCCCCGTTCCGAGTCGGCCCCCCCACTCGTACGAATGAACTCGAGCCCACCATTCGTGCGGCTCAAGTGTCAATGGGGGCGGGCGCTTTGACCGATATGCCGGGGTAGGAGGGGCGGTGGGGTGGGTAGGCCTGCGTTGTTCCGAAACTTATCGCACACACGGGAGTTGTTCACATGGACGTCCGCACGCGATCCAAACGTGCCGTCGCCGCATTGCCGCCCCTCCGTCTGCCCTGGCAGGCCGACGCCCCGCTCATCAGCGAACCTCCGCCGGCGGACGCCGGATTCGCGCCCCTGACCAGCGAGCCCTGGTTCGCCGCCGAACTCCCGCTGACGAGCGAGCCGGTCCTGCCCGCGGACCACGCCGCCTGAGACCGTAGAAGGACAACAGCATGGACGCCATGGACGCCACGGACGAACTGGCCCGGCTCGCCGCCCTCCACGGCGTCGCGACCTCCTACCAGCCGGCCGAGGACGTCACCGTCCGGGTGCCGACGCGGACGGTCAGGGCCGTCCTCGGGCTGCTCGGTGTCCCCGCGGACACCCCCGGGGCCGTACGGGGGGCGCTCGCCGCGGCCGAGGCGGCGGCCGCCGCCCGGCTGCTGCCGCCGACCCTGGTCCACTGGGCGGGGGATCCGGTCCCGGCCGCGCTGGCCGCACTCCCCGAGGGCAGCCGGGTCATGGTCCGCCCGGAGGACACCGCGGCGGAGCGCCCGTGGGAGCCGGACCTGCCGTACGGCGTGCACCGGGTCACCGCAGAGACCCCCGACGGGCGGCGCGGCGAGGCCGTGCTGATCGTGGCCCCGGACCGGGCCCCGGCCGCGCCGGGGCACTCGTACGGGCTGCTCGTCCAGCTGTACTCGCTGTTGTCCGGGCACTCCTGGGGCATGGGCGACCTCGGTGACCTCGCGGAGCTGGCCCGCTGGGCCGGGACCGCCCACGGGGCCGGTTTCATCCAGGTCAACCCGTTGCACGCGGCCGTGCCGGGCACCCCGACCGACCCGTCCCCGTACCGGCCCTCCTCCCGCCGCTTCCCCGACCCGGTGCACCTGCGCCTCCCCGACGTCCCCGAGTACGCCGCCTGCCCGGACCGGGCGGCGCTGGACCGGCTGGCCGGGCAGGGCGCGGAACTGGCCCGCCGGGTCCTGGAGAAGGGCGCGCTGATCGACCGCGACGCGGTCTGGGCGGTCAAGCGGGCCGCCCTGGAGCGGTTGTACGCGGTCCCGCGCGGCCCGGAGCGCGAGGCGGAGTACGCCCGATTCCGCGCGGCCGCCGGCCCGTCGCTGGACGCCCACGCCCGCTGGCTGGCGCTGGCCGAGCGGTACGGCGCGGACCCGGCCGGCTGGCCGGCCCCGGTCCGGGAGTCGCAGGGCGCGACGGCCGCCCAGATCCCCACGACCGGCCCCGGCAGCGTCGACTTCCACCGCTGGCTGGCCTGGCTGACGGACGCCCAGCTGGTCGCCGCGCAGCGGGCGGCCCGGGAGGCGGGCATGGCCGTCGGCCTGGTGCACGACCTCGCGGTCGGGGTGCACCCGCAGGGCGCGGACGTGTGGGCCGCGCCCGGGGTGTACGCCACGGGCATGACGATCGGCGCCCCGCCGGACGCCTTCAACGCCCGCGGCCAGGACTGGAGCCTGCCGCCGTGGCGCCCGGACCGGCTGGCCGAGGCCGCCTACGCGCCCTACCGGGACCTGCTCCGCTCGGTGTTCCGCTACGCCGGCGCGCTGCGCATCGACCACGTGATGGGCATGTTCCGGCTGTGGTGGATCCCTGAGGGCGCCCCGCCCGCCGAGGGCACGTACGTCGCCTACGACGGAGAGGCGATGCTCGCCGTGCTGGTCCTGGAGGCACACCGGGCCGGCGCCCTGGTCATCGGCGAGGACCTGGGCACGGTCGAACCGCGGGTGCGGACGGCCCTGGCCCGGCGCGGGGTGCTCGGCACCTCGGTGCTCTGGTTCGAGCGGGACTGGTCGGGGGACGGCCGTCCGCTGGCGCCGGCGGCCTGGCGGGCGGACTGCCTGGCCACCGCCACCACCCACGACCTGCCGCCCAGCGCGGCCAAGCTGGCCGGGGAGCACGTGGAACTCCGGGACCGGCTGGGCCTGCTGACCCGCCCGGTGGACGCGGAGCGGTCGGCGGACGAGGCCGACACCGCCGAGTGGCTGGCCGTACTGGCCGGGCTGGGACTGGAGTGCAAGACCGAGGAGGAGGCGGTGCTGGCGTTGTACACGTACCTGCTCCGCACCCCGGCCCGCCTGGTCGGTGTGTGGCTGCCGGACGCGGTGGGGGACCGGCGGCCGCAGAACCTGCCGGGGACCTGGGACCAGTACCCGAACTGGCGCCTGCCCGTGGCGGACGGCTCCGGGCGGCCTGTGACGCTGGATTCCCTGGCTGCCTCGCCCCGCGCCCAGGCCCTGCTCAGGGCGGTACGGGAGCAGGCCGGGCCCCGTACGGCACCCCCGGGCGCGCGGCTCGTTTAGGTGTTCGCTACGTTTGCACCGTGGACAAGAAGAACGCTCTGCGCGCCGGCGCCGTCTCGGCCGGTATGACGCTGATGATGCTGCTGATGACGTCTCCCGCGCTCGCGCTGACGCGTGACGACGGCGATGACCCGGGTTCCGGCATCAGCATTGCCGAGACCATCGGCCTGTACGTGGTCCTGCCGATCGTGCTGTTCCTGGTCATCGCGGGCCTCGTGATGGTCCTCGACAAGTCGCGCAAGCAGACCGCCGAGTAACTTCCCGCCTGCTCCTCCGGCGACCGGGCCGGTCCCTGCGGCACTGCCGCGCGGACCGGCCTTCTGGTGTACCCGGAACCCGCCGGGACGTCTTCCGTCCGGCCGGGTTCCGGCGGTTCAGACGGCGGCCAGCAGCCTGCGCAGCAGGCCGGTGAGCACCTCGGCCTCCTCCGGGCTCAGTCCGGCCAGCGCGGCCTGCTGCGCCTCCAGGCCGGCCACGACCGCCTCGTCGATGAGCGCGAGGCCCTTGTCGGTGATGGTCACCTGGATGCCCCGGCGGTCGTGCGGATCGGGGCTGCGGCTCAGCAGCCCCGCCTTCTCCAGCTTGTCCAGCCGGCCCGTCATGCCGCCGGTGGTGAGCATCAGCGTCGCCGAGAGCTGTCGCGGCGACAGCGTGTACGGGGCACCCGAACGGCGCAGCGTGGCCACGACGTCGAACTCGCCGCGCGAGATGCCGTAGCGCGCGTAGACGCGGTCCATCTCCTCGCCCATGGCCCGGCCGATCCGGTAGATGCGGCCGAACACGCCCATCGCCGTGACGTCCAGCTCGGGGCGCACCGCGTTCCACTGGGCCGTGATCGCGTCGACCGCGTCCGCGTGCGCTTCCCCGGCCGCGCCCTGCTGCGTCCGGCCCGCCATCGGGTCCATGGTCATCTCAGCCACCTCCATCGGCTCCTCGCCCCCCGTCGCTCGTCAGTATCCCAGAAATCGCTTGACGAAAAGTAGCTTAGCGCTAAGCTACTTACTAGCAACCTACTTGCGGGGGAGGCAGTGATGGGGAAGGCAGTCACGAAGGCGGCCGACCGGGAACGGGTGGCGGGGGAGCGGTCCCTGCTCGTCGGCGTCGGGATCAGCGCGGTCGGGATCGGCATGTACGTCCCGTTCACCCTGGTCTTCTTCCACCACGTCACGGGGCTGTCCTTCGCCGTCGTCGGCATGGTGCTCACCGTCACCGGACTGACCGGCCTGGCCTTCATGCCGCTGGCCGGCGCGGCCGTGGACCGGTTCGGCGCCAAGCGGGCCAACCTCGCCCTCTACGGCGTCCGCGCCCTCGGGTTCGCGCTCTACCCGCTCGCCGGCTCGCTGCCCGCCTTCGCCGCCGTCGCCCTGGTCACCGCACTGGCCGACCGGTCCTTCCCGGTGGTCCAGCAGTCCCTGATCGGCGAAGTCGCCCGCGGCTCGGCCCGGGACCGGCTGCAGGCGTCCGTACGCGCCCTGCAGAACGCCGGAATGGGAGCCGGGGCCCTGCTGGTCTCCGGCGTGCTCGCCCTGTGGGGCAACGCCGCCTTCGACCACACGGCCCTCGGCAACGCCGCGGCCTTCGCCCTCGCCGGACTGCTCGTCAGCCGGGTCCGCCCGGTCCACGACGCCGTCACCGGCTCCGCCCGGCGGCCGGCCGCCGGCTACCGGACGGTCCTGCGCGACCGGCCCTTCCTCGGCCTGACCGCGGCCAACTTCCTGACCGCGCTCGGCTACGCCGCCCTCTCGGTGCTGTTCCCGCTGTACATCGCCACCTGGCTGCGCGGCCCCGAGTCGCTCACCGGCGCCGCCTTCACCGTCAACACCGTCCTGTGCGCCGGGATCGGCGTGCTGGTCGCGGGCCGGGTCCGCCGCTCCGGCGCCCGCCGCACCCGCTCCGCGGCCCTCGGCTCGCTCCTCTTCGCCACCGCCTTCGCCGGCCAGATCGTGCTCGGCACCGTCCGCCCCGGCCAGACCGGCCTGCTGATCGCGATGCTCGCCCTCGTCGTCGTCTACACCCTGGGCGAACTGATCCACAGCACCTCCGGCGGCGCCCTCTCCGTCTCCGCCGCCCCGGAACCGGCGCGCGGCCGCTACCTGGCCACCTACCAGCTCTCCTACTCGCTGGCCACCGCCCTCGCCCCCTCCCTTTTCACCGCCCTGCTGGCGGTCGACGGCCGGCTGCCGTGGGCCCTGCTCACCGTGGCCGCCCTCGGCGCCGCGCTCGCGCTGCTCCGGCTGGAGCGGCACCTGCCCGCCGAGGCCGTGCACGCCGAGCCGCCGGCCCCGCTCGCCGGATCCGCGGGCACCACGGTGTCCGCCGGCGCCGCCGGGTCCGCGGTCCGGCCCGCCCCGTCGCCCGCAGCCGCCTGACCGGCGCCGCCCGACGGCCGGCCGCCCCCGCGACCACCCCTCGTACGCACACCGCACCACCGGAGGAACCCGCCATGAAGCGCATCGCCACCGTCGTCCTGACCGCCCTCGCACCCATCTCCTGGGGCTCGACCTACTTCGTCGCCACCGAACTGCTGCCGGCCGACCGGCCGCTGTTCACCGGCGTGATGCGGGCCCTGCCCGCCGGGTTACTCCTCACCGCCGCGGCCCGCACCCTGCCCAAGGGCGAGTGGTGGTGGAAGTCCGCGATCCTGGGCGCGCTGAACATCGGCGCCTTCTTCCCCCTGCTGTTCCTCTCCGCCTACCGGCTGCCCGGCGGACTGGCCGCCGTCCTCGGCTCCTTCGGCCCGCTGGTCGTCATCGGGCTGGCGGCACTGGTCCTGGGCGAGCGCGCGAGCACCCGCGCCCTGCTGGCCGGCATCGCCGCCGCCTTCGGCGTCAGCATGGTGGTGCTCAAGGCCGGAGCCGCCTTCGACCTGATCGGCGTCCTGGCCGGTGTCGCCTCCTCCGCCTCGATGGCCGCCGGCACCGTGATGACCAAGAAGTGGGGCCGCCCCGAGGGCGTCGGCCCGCTGGCCCTGACGGGCTGGCAGCTGACCGCGGGCGGACTGCTGATCCTGCCCCTCGCCGCCCTCCTGGAGGGCGCGCCGCCCGCCCTCGACGGCCGGGCCTACCTCGGCTACGGCTACATGATGCTGCTCAACACCGGTGCCGCGTACTGGCTCTGGTTCCGCGGCATCGGCCGGCTGAGCGCCACCTCGGTGACCCTGCTCGGCCCGCTCTCCCCGCTGACCGCCGCGGTGATCGGCTGGGCGGCGCTCGGCCAGGACCTCGCCCCGGTGCAGCTGGCGGGCATGGCCATCGCCTTCGGCGCCACCGTGGTCGGACAGCTGCCGGGCCGGGGAGCAGCCAAGGGAGCAGCCGGGGGAGCGGCCGCGGGGGCCGCGAAGGGCTCCGCCTCGGGCGGCACCGCCACCGACAGTGGATCTTTCAGTGGAACTGAACAGAACGATCGGAAAGTTTCGATGGACCTGACCGATGGCGAGGTGCGACGGTAAGGACACGACACACGAGAACCGACCGAACACCCTGAGGGGGAGACCACCGTGGCCGTCATGGACCGCGCCCGTACCGCAGCTCCGCACCGGGAAGACCGGCAGCAGAGCACCGCCACCGCCCGGGCGGGGAAGGGCGCCCTCGGCCTCGGCGTCCTCCTCGCCCTGGTGGCGACGGTCGTCTGGTCCGGCAGCTTCGTCGCCACCCGGGGCATGGCCGACACCGTCCCGCCCGTGCAGGCCGTCTTCTGGCGGTGGGTCATCGCCACCGCCGCCGTCGCCCCGTTCGCCGCCCGCGAGGCGTGGCGGCAGCGGCATCTGATCCGCCGCCACCTCGGCTACGTCTCCCTCGCCTCGTTCTTCGGCGTGGCCCTCTACAACACCCTGGTCCACCAGGCCGGACTGACCACCTCCGCCTCCAACATGGGCATGATCATGGCCGCTTCGCCGGTCATCATGGCCCTCTTCGCCCGCCTCGGCGGCGAACGCCTGGGCGCCGTCCGCACCTTGGGGATGCTGCTGGCCGCCTTCGGCGTGCTGCTGCTGGTCGGCAAGGGCTCGCTGACGCTCGACCTCGCCGCCGGCGACCTGTGGATGTTCGCCGCCGCGCTGTCCTTCGCCTCGTACAGCGCGCTGCTGAAGCGGAAGCCCGCGGAGATCTCCGGCCTGTCCTTCCTGCTCGGCACCTTCGTCCTGGGCGCGCTGATGCTGGCCCCCGCCTACGCGGTCTCCCTCACCGTCCAGGGCGGGTTCGCGGTCACCGCCGGCACCGCCGGGCCGCTGCTCTACGTCGGCGTCTTCTCCTCGGCCGTCGCCTTCTTCGCCTGGAACAAGGCCGTCTCGACGATCGGCGCGGCCCGGGCGGGCGTCGTCTACTACCTGCAGCCCGTCTGCGTCGCCCTGCTCTCCCTCCTGCTGCTGGGCGAACAGACCGGCCCGGTCCAGCTGTTCTGCATGGCCCTGATCCTCGGCGGCGTCGCCCTGGGCGCCCGCCGGTAGGTTCGGCCCATGACCGGCTCGATGACCGAATGGGACATCAAGAAGCTACGGATCCTGCGCACGCTCAGTGAGCAGGGCACGGTGACCGCGACGGCCGAGGCGCTGCACATGACGCCCTCGGCCGTCTCGCAGCAGCTGACCAACCTGGCCCGGCAACTCGGCGTCCCGCTGCTGGAGGCTCAGGGCCGCCGGGTCCGGCTCACCGACGCCGCCCATCTGGTCCTCCGGCACGCCGAGGCAGTCTTCGCCCAGCTGGAGCGGGCCGACGCGGAACTGGCCGGCTACAAGGCGGGGGAGGCCGGGGAGGTCCGCATCGGCGCCTTCTCCACCGCGGTGCCGGCCCTGGTGGTCCCGGCGGTGGCGGAGCTCCGGCTGACCCACCCCGGCGTGGAGGTCCGCGTACGGGAGACCGAGGCGGCGGAATCGTACGAGTTGCTGTCCGCGGGGGCGGTGGACCTGGCCCTCTCCCTCGCGGCGCACGCCCCGACCGCCCGGGACCCCCGCTTCACCCGGGTCCCCCTGCTCGCCGACCCGCTGGACGTGGCCCTCCCGCCGGACCACCCGCTGGCGGCGGCCCCCTCCCTCCGCCTCGCCGACCTCTCGACCGCACCCTGGATCTACGGTGGCTCCGGCCCCTGGTCGGAGATCACCCGCACCGCCTGCGAAGCCGCCGGCTTCGTCCCCGAGCAGGCCCACTCGGCGGCGGGCTGGACCGCGATCCTCGCGCTCGTCGAAGCGGGCATGGGGGTCGCCCTCATCCCGCGCCTGGCCGCGTCCCGTGCCACCGGAGTCGTGGTCAGGCCGCTGCCCCACGACCGCCCGACCCGCCACGTCATCGCCGCCACCCGCCGCGGTACCGAAGCCGCCCCCGCCGTGGCCAGGGTCCTGGAAGCCCTGCGGTCCGTGTCGGCGGGACCCCACAAGGTGTGATCTTCGGAATTCCGCACCGTGCGGGGGGCAGCGGCGGGGGCACTCGCGCTGCCGGCCACCGGTGTGACCGGACCGGCGGGCAGCACGGAGAACGCAGGGCGGCCCCGGTGCGGTGTTCCGCACCGGGGCCGCCCCCGTTTCACCGGGATCGGATCAGGAGGCCGCGGCCGCGTCGGCAGCCTGGGCCTTCAGGGCGCGCTCGATGCCCGCGCGGGACTCCGAGACCAGCCGGCGGAGCGCCGCGTTCGGCTCCGCCGAGGCCAGCCAGGCGTCCGTGGTGTCCAGCGTGGCCTGCGAGACCTGCAGGGACGGGTACAGGCCGACCGCGATCTGCTGCGCGATCTCGTGGCTGCGGGACTCCCAGATGCCCTTCAGCACCGAGAAGTACTTCTCGCCGTAGGGCGCGAGCAGCTCCCGCTGGTCGGTCTGGACGAAGCCGCCGATCACGGCCTCCTGCACCGCGTTCGGCAGGTCCGAGGAATCGATGACCGAGGCCCAGGCGGCAGCCTTCGCCTCCGCCGTCGGCCGCGCGGCCCGGGCGGTCGCCGCGTGCCGCTCGCCCGCCGCCGTCTTGTCCCGCTCCAGCTCCGCCGCGATCTCCGGCTCGTCCGCCCGGCCGGTCGCCGCCAGCCGCTCCAGGAACGCCCAGCGCAGCTCGGTGTCCACGACCAGGCCCTCGACGGTCTGCGAGCCGTCCAGCAGGCCCGCGAGCAGGTCCAGCTGCTCCGGCGTACGGGCGGTGGCCGCGAACGCCCGCGCCCACGCCAGCTGGTGGTCGCTGCCCGCCTCGGCCGCACGCAGGTGCTCCAGGGCGGCCCCGGTCCAGGCCGCCAGGCCGCTCTCGCGCCACGCCGGGTCCGCGTACAGGTCGATGGCCAGCTTCACCTGGCGGTGCAGGGACTGCACCACGCCGATGTCCGACTCCTTGCCGATGCCGGACAGCACCAGCGACAGGTAGTCGCGGGTGGCCAGCTCGCCGTCCCGGGTCATGTCCCAGGCCGAGGCCCAGCACAGCGCCCGCGGCAGCGAGGCCTCGAAATCGCCCAGGTGCGCGGTGACCTTGGCGAGCGAGTGCTCGTCCAGCCGGACCTTGGCGTACGACAGGTCGTCGTCGTTGAGCAGGACGACGTCCGGGCGCTCGTGCCCCACCAGCTCCGGGACCTCGGTCAGCTCGGCGGCCGCGATGTCCAGCTCCACCCGCCGCTCGCGCAGCAGCTTGCCGGTCGCGCCGTCCAGGGAGTAGAAGCCGATCGCGATCCGGTGCGGCCGCAGCACCGGCTCGCCCTTCGCTCCGGCCGGCAGCGCCGGGGCCTCCTGGCGGACCCGGAAGGAGGTGATCCTCCCGTGCTCGTCGGTCTCGATCTCCGGGCGGAGGATGTTGATGCCCGCCGTCTCCAGCCACGCCTTCGACCAGGCGGTCAGGTCACGGCCGGAGGTCTCCTCCAGCGCGCCCAGCAGGTCCGACAGCCGCGTGTTCCCGAAGGCGTGCGCCTTGAAATACGCCTGCACGCCCTTGAAGAACTCGTCCATGCCGACGTAGGCGACGAGCTGCTTGAGCACCGAGGCGCCCTTGGCGTAGGTGATGCCGTCGAAGTTGACCAGGACGTCGTCCAGGTCGCGGATCTCCGCCATGATCGGGTGGGTGGAGGGCAGCTGGTCCTGCCGGTACGCCCAGGTCTTCATGGAGTTGGCGAAGGTGGTCCAGGAGTGCGGCCACTTCGAGTCGGGGGCGTACGCCTGGCAGGCGATCGAGGTGTACGTCGCGAAGGACTCGTTCAGCCAGAGGTCGTTCCACCACTCCATGGTGACCAGGTCGCCGAACCACATGTGGGCCAGCTCGTGGAGGATCGTCTCGGCGCGGACCTCGTACGCCGCGTCCGTGACCTTCGACCGGAACACGTACTGGTCGCGGATCGTCACCGCGCCCGCGTTCTCCATCGCGCCCGCGTTGAACTCCGGCACGAACAGCTGGTCGTACTTGGCGAAGGGGTAGGCGTAGTCGAACTTCTCCTGGAACCAGTCGAAGCCCTGCCGGGTGACCTCGAAGACCGCGTCCGCGTCGAGGAACTTGGCCAGCGAGGGACGGCAGTAGATGGCCAGCGGGACGACCTGGCCGTCCGGGCCCTCGTAGCGGTCGTGCACGGCGTGGTACGGGCCGACGATCAGCGCGGTCACGTACGTGGACATGCGCGGGGTGGGCTCGAAGGACCAGACGTTGTCCTTCGGCTCGGGCGTCGGGCTGTTGGAGATCACCGTCCAGCCCTCGGGCGCCTTCACGGTGAAGGTGAAGGACGCCTTCAGGTCGGGCTGCTCGAAGGAGGCGAACACCCGGCGGGCGTCCGGCACCTCGAACTGGGTGTAGAGGTACGCCTGCTCGTCGACCGGGTCGACGAAGCGGTGCAGGCCCTCGCCGGTGTTGGTGTAGGCGCAGTCGGCGACCACCTTGAGCTCGTTCGCGCCGGCCTTGAGGCCCGTCAGCGCGATCCGGGAGTCCTTGAACACCTCGGCGGCGTCGAGCGCGGTCCCGTTGAGGACGACCTGGTGCACGGTCGGCGCGACCAGGTCGATGAAGGTCTCGGCGTTCTCCTCCGCGGAGTGGAAGCGCACGGTGGTCACGGAGGGGTAGGTGCCGCCTTCCTGCGCGCCGCTGAGATCGAGTTCGATCTCATAGGAGTCCACGGTGAGCAGCTTCGCCCGCTGCTGAGCCTCTTCACGGGTCAGGTTCGTGCCAGGCACGCGTTCATCTCCTTCGATGGTGACGTTCCCGGCCATCCTTCCACGCAAAGTGAAGGGGCGGACACCCAAATAGGGTGCCCGCCCCTTCGGCGGCGGTTTGGGCGGGATCAGCCCTGGCGGAGCTCCTCCGCGACCAGCTCGGCGATCTGCACCGCGTTCAGCGCGGCGCCCTTGCGCAGGTTGTCGTTCGAGAGGAAGAGCGCGAGGCCGTGCTCGACGGTCTCGTCGACGCGGATCCGGCCGACGTACGAGGCGTCCTTGCCGGCGGCCTGGAGCGGGGTCGGGATCTCCGAGAGCTCGACGCCCGGGGCGTCCTTGAGGAGCTCGTAGGCGCGCTCCACGCTGATCGGACCCGCGAAGGAGGCGTTGACCTGGAGGGAGTGGCCCGAGAACACCGGGACGCGCACGCAGGTGCCGGAGACCTTGAGCTCAGGGATCTCCAGGATCTTGCGGGACTCGTTGCGGAGCTTCTGCTCCTCATCGGTCTCGAAGGAGCCGTCGTCGACCAGGTTGCCGGCCAGCGGGACCACGTTGTACGCGATGGGCCGCTTGTAGACGCCGGGCTCGGGGAACTCCACGGCCTCGCCGTCGAAGGTGAGCTGGTCGGCGGCCTCGGACACGGCGCACGCCTGCGTCTTGAGCTCGGCGACACCGGCCAGGCCGGAGCCGGAGACGGCCTGGTAGGTGGTGGCGATCAGGGAGACCAGGCCGGCCTCCTCGTGGAGCGGGCGCAGCACCGGCATCGCGGCCATGGTGGTGCAGTTCGGGTTCGCGATGATGCCCTTGGGACGGTTCTTGATCGCGTGCGGGTTGACCTCGGAGACGACCAGCGGGACCTCGGGGTCCTTGCGCCAGGCGGAGGAGTTGTCGATCACCACGGCGCCCTGGGAGGCGACCTTCTCGGCGAGGGCCTTGGAGGTGGCGCCGCCGGCCGAGAACAGCACGATGTCGAGGCCGGAGTAGTCGGCGGCCGAGGCGTCCTCGATCGTGATCTCCTGGCCCTCCCACTCCACGGTGGAGCCGGCGGACCGGGCCGAGGCGAAGAGCCGCAGCTCGTCCACCGGGAACTTGCGCTCGGCGAGGATGCGGCGCATGACGCCGCCGACCTGTCCGGTGGCTCCGACGATTCCGACCCTCACGGTGACTCCTTCTGATGCGTCCAGCTCGGTACAGCCTGCTCCATCATGCGTGCGACCCCGGGCCGCTTGTCCAATCTATTGGCCAGGGTGTCCGCAGAGCGGACGAGGATCACTGGAGCCCCGGCACCGTGACGATCACGTGACGGGGCCGGTTCCCGCCCGCCGAGCCGGTGGAAAGGCCTGGCCGGGGCGGCGTGCCCGCCGGTCAGCTGCGGATCTGGAGGCTCCACTTCCCCGGGGCGCGGACGGTGACCCAGCCGGACGGCACGGTGTGCACCCCCGGCTCGGTGCACAGCCGCTCTGCCGGGCGCAGGTACTCGTCGAGGGTGAACAGGAAGATGTACCCGAATTCCCGGCGGCCGGGGTCGTGCCGGACCTCCACCTTCGCCGGCGGGCCGGCCATCCGCACCACGGCCGGGCCCTTGCCGGACACCTTCCGCTCCACCTCGGGGGCGCTGTCCAGGGGCAGCACCGTCAGCAGCCAGCCGACCGTCTCGGGAGCCGTCACCACCACGTGGACCCAGCCGTCGGGGCTTCCCGCGAGTGGCCCGGTCGCCGTGTGCCGCGGTTTGACGGACGCGGACAGGTAGACGAGCCGGCCGCCCGGCTGGGCGGTGTACACCTCCAGCCGTGCGTGCTTCTCCCGACCGGTGTGCTCGATCCGCAGCAGCGCGGGCGGGCCGGCGTAGTGCAGGACGGCGGCCCCCCTCCCCTCGGCGTGGTCGGTGAGGGAGGGGATCGTGTCGGGCGAGTGCAGGCGCAGCCGCCAGTCGCCGTCCGTCTTCACCCGCAGGCGGGCCCGGGGGCCGCCCATCGGGAACGCGAGGATCCGCCCCCGGGACCCGTGCTGCTGCCCCGCCATCGCCGGGATCTCCTGGCCTCCGTCATCGATCCAGTCCGCCAGGAAGTGGCGGGGGCCGTCCTGGGCGCCGAGCGTCTCGTACTCCAGGACAGCCGTACGGCCGGGCTCGGGGTTTTCCACGGTGATGTCCATGCCGCCGCGTCCCTCGTACACACCGGTGGCCCGGGAGCGGGCGAGGGCCTGCTCGGCCTCCTCCGGGGCGTGGTGGTGCCCGGGCACGGGGAGCAGCGTGGCGGTCCAGGGGGCTTCCGCCTCCACGAGGACCAGCAGGGGCCCGGCCGGGAGCGGGTGGGTGGTGTCGAGGGGCTTGTGGTCGCAGGTCAGCAGGTCCCGGTCCGCCTCGCCAGGGCGGTCGGGGCGTGCCGTCGTCACGCAGAAGTAGGAGTCCGGGCCCTGGTGGTGGATCCGCAGGTCGCTGACCGGGCCGTCGTGCAGGAGCACGTCGGGGCCGGAGGCCGAGACGGGGGCGGCGGGGGTCAGCGGGCGGGCGGCGGTGACCGGCAGCACCCGCAGGGTCCAGGCGTCGTCCGTCTCGATCCGCAGCCGCAGCGCGTGTGTGCCGTGCACGACCAGGGCGCGGCCGTTCCGGACCGGGGCGGTGGCGTTGAAGAGGAGTTCGTCCTCTTCGTTGCGGCGGTCGAGGGTCTGGACGACGAAGTAGCCGCCGGCCGAGGACACCTCGACGAGCAGCGGCCCCCGCGGGGCGGACCGGTCGAGCGTGACCACGCTGTCGCCGTTGCCCTGCCATGCGTGGAGTACCTCGCCCGCCGCGGCCCCGCCCGAACCGTTCGAGGCCGGTTCCACGGCCGCCACGGCCGACCCGGCCGCATCACCGTGCCGCGGGCCGCTGCCGGTCGGCGCGGTCCCGGCGGGGGCGGGGTGGCCGGCCGTCGGCGTGCCGGGCAGGCCATCGGTGCCCGGCGCCGTCGGTACGGGTGCTGCGGCCGGTACGGCGGACACGGGGAGTCCGCCGGAGACGAGGGCCGCGGGATCCGGGGTGGTCGGCCCCGCGGGCCGGGAGGCCGCGGTTCCCGGCACGGGTGCGACCACGGGTGAAGCCGGTGAGGGCGCCATGGCTGTGTTCTGCGCCGGCGGCGGCACGGGTGCGATCGGTGCGCCGGGGGCGGGCGGGCCGGCTTCCGTTTCCTTGCGGACCTCGGTCATCGGGGGACCGGGTACCGGCGGGGCCGGCAACGCCGCCACGGGTATGCCGAACTCGGCGGCCAGGGCCGCCGGTCCGGCGGTGTGGCCCTGGCCCACGGCGCGGAACCTCCAGGCCCCGTTCCGGCGGTAGCACTCGCCCAGCACCAGCGCGGTCTCCCCGCCGGCGTCCGTGACCTCGTACCGCGCCACCGGCGCTCCGTCGCCGCCCGCCACCTCCACGTACAGTCCGCCGACCGAGCCGAACGGCCCGCCCGCCGCCACGGCGGCGATCAGCACCCGCTGCACGGAGGGCTCCACGTCGTCCGGGTCCATCTCCAGCCGCTGGGAGAGCAGTCCGCCCTCCTGCGCCCCGCCCAGGTACCGGACCGCGCCCGACGGGTGCCGGGGGCGGTCCCCGACGATCACGTCGTGGCCGTCGCGGACCCGGCCGCCGGCGTCCAGCAGGACCGCCGCGGCCGCCACCGCCGGAGTGTCCGGCCGTGCGGTCCGGCCCACGGTGATGCGGAACGGCCCTCGGGGGAGCGGCGTGTTGGCACCCTTGATGATCATCGGCATATCGGCATCCTGTCAGCCGCCGGTCCCGTCGATCATTTCCCGACCGAGGCCGACCGAGGCCGACCGAGGCGGACCGAGGAGCAGAGGCCGCCGCCGCGGAAGTGAGCATGCGGAAGGGGCCGGTGCTCGCCGTCGGGCACCGGCCCCTCCGTCGTTCCGTCAGGCCGACGTTCCGTCAGGCCCTCAGGTCGTCACCCGGTCAGGGGGTGACCTTCTCGATCTGGACGCTGCCGGTGCCGGCGGCCGTGCCGCGGCCGTTCAGCAGCTGCACCTGGCCGAAGAACTGCCGGCCCTCCGGGGCCGCCGCGTTCACCAGCACGTTCGCCGAGACCTGCGCCGAGGCGCCGTTCGCCAGGTTCACCGCGGCCGACTCGTCGACCTGGATCGAGCCCAGGGCGTCCGAGAAGTACACGTCGCGGTAGTCGTACGTGGTGCTGCCGGCCGGAACCGAGTACCCGATCACCTGGACGGTGTAGGTGCCCGCGCCCGGGTTGGTCAGGGACACGCTCTCCTCGGAGTCGCCGTCCGCGGAGGAACCGACCTTGACGCCGTCCTTGTAGACCTCGAGGTCCAGGTCGGCGGCCGCGTCGGAGACCTTGCCGATGGAGACGTCCAGGCGGGACACGCCCGCGCCGATGGTGACCGTGCTGGTCTGGGTCTCACCGTTCGCGATGGTCGGCTTGGCCACCTTCGCCGAACCGAGGCCGCCGCCCTTGAGCTTGCCGCCGGAGATGGCCGCGAAGTCGTTCTTGACGGTCCAGGTGACCGGCGACGGGGTGCCCTGCTTCACCTCGGGCAGCACCTTGACGGCCGGGTCGAAGGACCCGCCCAGGACCGAGACGTCCAGCTTGTACGGGTTGTCCAGCACCGGGGAGGTGCGGCGCGCCTCGACCTCGATCTCCCAGACGCCCGGCTGCGGGTTCTCGTACGAGCGCAGGTCGGGGCGGCAGGTGT
The DNA here is from genome assembly GCF_056436025.1 of Streptomyces sp. NPDC043853. Classification (NCBI taxonomy): domain Bacteria; kingdom Bacillati; phylum Actinomycetota; class Actinomycetes; order Kitasatosporales; family Streptomycetaceae; genus Streptomyces; species Streptomyces sp. NPDC043853. The sequence continues at coordinate 720,263 of NZ_JBWKDJ010000002.1, read as the reverse complement.
TGGCCGGGTTGTTGTAGTTCGGGTAGCAGTTGACCGTCGAGGTCGGGTCGACCGGCACACCGTAGGGGTGGATCGAGATGAACCGGGTCTGGCTGTTCGCGGCCAGGCCGCCGAGGGCGACCTCCAGCGACTTCGCGCCCGCCGGGACGGTGACGAAGTACGACTGGTGGCTGTTGCGCTGGACCGTGCCGGTGGTGGAGAAGCCGTAGCCGGGCTGGGCCAGCGGGGCGGCGGCGACGACCGTGGAGAGGATCTGCTTGTCGATGCCCTCGGTGGTCTCGTCGTCCAGCTGCAGGATGCCGCTGTGCACGCCGGGGGTGCCGGCCTTCGCCTCGACCTTGATGGTGACGGGCTTGTTCAGCGGCAGGGTGACGTAGTCGTAGCCGCCGAGGACCTTGAAGGTGCCGTCGTTGTGGCGCCAGCTCAGGTTGTGGCGGGTGCCGTACTTCACGCCGGTGGTGCGGGTGACGACGACGTCGTAGACCTTCTTCTGGCCGACCTTCAGGCCGCCTTCGCGGTCGTGGATGCCGGTGCCGAAGCCCGGGGTCTTCAGGAACTGGTCGATCGCGGTGTCGACGGGGGCCTTGACCGTGAAGTCATTGGCCTTGGCACCGCGCTGGACCGACTCCCAGGCCGCCGGGATGTTGATCAGGCCCGCGCCCTGGGCGTGCGCCGGGACGCCGTCGATCTTCTTGGCGGTGCTGGTGAGCGCGACGCGCAGGGCGGCCGGGGTGAGCGCGACCTTCTCCTGCTTGGCGGCCGAGATCAGCAGGGCGCTGGCGCCCGCCGCCTGCGGCGAGGCCATCGAGGTGCCCTGCAGCATGCCGTAGCCGGCGGGCAGTGCGTAGCCGGCCTCGGCGACCGGGGCCCCCGGCAGCCAGGTCTGGATGGTGTTGATGGAGGCGCCGGGGGCGCTCAGGGTCGGCGTCATGCCGCCGTCCTCACGCGGGCCGCGCGAGGAGAAGTTGAACATGTTGTACTTCGTGGCCACGCCGGAGCCGTAGTTGGCGGCCCAGGTCTCCTTGGAGACCGAGGCTCCGACGCTGATGACCTTGTCGGCCAGCGAGGGGTCGCCGATGGTGTTCAGGCCGGGGCCCGAGTTGCCGGCCGAGATGACCAGCTGGACGCCGTAGGTGTCGATCAGGCGGGTGTAGAGCTCGGCCCGCGCGTTGTTGCCGTCGTTCAGCGCCGGCAGGCCGCCGATGGACATGTTGACGATGTCCACGCCGCGGTTGACCACGAGGTCGATCATGCCCTCGGTCAGCGCGACGTTGGTGCAGCCGCCGGACCAGGAGCAGGCGCGCGAGGAGACCAGCTTGGCTCCGGGCGCCGCGCCGTTCATCTTGCCGCCGAACAGGCCGTTGGCGGAGGTGATGCCGGCGACGTGGGTGCCGTGCTCGGACTCGATGATGCCGACGTTGACGAAGTCGGCCTTCTTGCCGACCCAGTCACCGCCCAGCGGGTCCATCGGGACGTCCTTGCGGATCTGGATCACGAACGGGATCCGCTCGGCGACCTCGGTCGCCGGGTTGTCCGTGCCGAACCAGCCGACCTGGTAGCCGTCCTTGTACGGCTTCATCGGCTCGTTGTTCGTGAAGTCGTTGTCCTGGTCGGTGTCGACGCGGACGGTCCCGGCGGCCGGGTCGTAGAGCATGCCGAACCGGTCGGTGGTGTCACCGTCGCGGTTGACGTCGCCCTGCATGTCGCCGGTGGCGGTGATCGACTCGCTGAACCGGCTCCATTGGAAGCTGCCCTCGGGTGCCTTCCAGGTGGCCCCGCCCGCGGTGAAGGCGCCGCCGCTCGGGGTGACCGGGGTGATCTGGGCGCGCCAGGTGCCGTCCGCGTCGGTGATCGGGTCGGTGGCGGTCACCCAGTCGACGATCTTGCGCTCGCCGGTGGTGGTCTTCTGCAGGGCCGGGTGGCCGAGGTCGACGCCCGAGTCCAGGATGCCGATGGTCACGCCGCGGCCGTCGGCCTGCGGGTGGTCCTTGACGAAGTCCACCGCGCCCGTCTCGAAGGACGGGTTGTACGGGTTCTTCGCCGGGGTGTCCTTGCCGGGGCCCGGGTAGGTCTCGGCGGCGGTGCGCTTGCCGGCGCCGCCCTTGGAACCGGCCTCGGGGCGGGGCTCCGGGAGCTGGATCTCGTGCCGCAGGTCGATGCCGTGCACGGAGGACAGCTTCGCGGCCGCCTTGAGGGCGGCCTCCGCCTTGTCGGTGGGCAGGGTGGCGCGGACGTAGCCGAGCTTGTCGTACGTCTGGCCGACGGAGGCGCCCTGGACGGCGTCCAGCTGCTGGGCGACCTGCGAGGTCTGCCCGGGGGCGGTGGCGACCATCACGGTGACGGTCTTGTCGCCCTTGGCCTGGGCCTCCTGGAGGAGTTCCACGTCCGCCGAACCGATTTTCTGGTCGGCCGACTTGACGGGAGGTGCAACAGTGCCGGGGGCGTCGGCGCTGCCCGCCGCGAACGCGGGCACGGCGCCGGTGGCCGCCAGTGCGGCCACCAGTCCTGCCGCGGCCGCGACGCGGGCAGCGCGTCTGGCCCCGGGTATGGAGCCGGGGGATTCGAGGGTCATCAGCATCCCTGTAAGTGAAAGAAACGGTCCGGATTTCGGTGCCGGATGACCGGTCAGCCTGGCGCAACTGACCGGTCTTTGGGGAGTGATGCCTCGAAACGAGACCGTGACTGGCGGACTCTCGCCAGTGCGGAGCAACCGCCACCGCGGCCTTACCCGGGCATACCGGGGCGAGCCGAGGGTGCTGGTGAGTCGACTTGTCGATTCAGCGAGCCCCGGGGCGGGTCGTCGCCCGCCCGGGGTGTGACAACTATTCCTTGATCACCGCTCGCGCGTGCGCGCGTAGTGCCGGGAGGCCTTGGCCCGGTTGCCGCAGATCGCCATCGAGCACCAGCGGCGGGTGCCGTTGCGCGAGGTGTCGAAGAAGTGCAGCAGGCAGGTGTCGGACGCGCACTTGCGGATCCGGTCCGGCCCCGCGGCCAGCAGGTCGAGGTAGTCCCGGGCGGCCGTCCAGGCCGGCCCCCAGGCCGGATCGGCGAACTCGGCCCGCTCGCCCGCCCCCTCGGGGCCCAGGGTGGCCCGGATCCGGCCGTGCTCCAGCACCGCGTCGATCAGCGACAGGGCGTCGGGGTCGGCCGGGTCCCGGAAGGCGCGGGCCAGCGCCTCGCGCGCGGTCATCAGGTGCACGAGGGTCGCCTTGTCAGCCCGGAACCCCCGCTCGGCGGTCAGCCCGTTGGCCTCCAGCCACAGCGCCAGCCCCTCCAGGCGGCTCAGCCCGGCGGCGCCGGCGAACAGGTCGGCGGGCTCGCCGTCCAGCATCCACCGCGTGTTCACCAGGTCCACCGCCACCGGCTCCCCGGTCAGCGGGCGGGGGTCGGTCGCCGTCATCGTGACGCCTCCAGTGGTCGAGCTAACCCCTCAAGAGTACGTGACCGGTTGACACCGGATTCCCTAACCCTTAATTTTGTTTTAGAAGGTTAGAGATGAACGGCAACAGGTACACAAGGGGGACCGCCATGACGGCTGCCATCAGCAAGCTGCGCACCGCCCACATCGGGCTGAACGTCACCGACCTCGCCCGCTCGCTCGCGTTCTACCGGGACGTCCTGGACTTCGGCCTGGTCGCCGAGGGCAAGGAGGACGGGCGCCGGTTCGCGCTCCTCGGCCACGACGGCGCTCTCGTCGTCACCCTCTGGGAGCAGGCGGAGGGCGGCTTCGTGCCCGCCACGGCCGGACTGCACCACCTGGCGTTCGAGGCCGGGGACATCGAGGAGGTCCGGGCGTACGAGACCCGGCTCCGCGCGCAGGGGGTGGACTTCGCCTACGACGGGGTCGTCGCCCACGGCGAGGGCGCCGGATCCGGCGGCATCTTCTTCCACGACCCCGACGGCATCCGGCTGGAGATCTCCGTGCCGACCGGCGCCGAGGGTGCTCCCGCGCCCGTCGAGGGGGTTCCCACCTGCGGGTTCTTCTAACAAGCGGAGGAGGCTCCAGATCATGAACGGGACCGCGCTCACGCCCGGCGCCTACCACGGGGGCAGCCGGGCCGTGCAGGACCGGCTCGGGGTACGGGAGCTCGCCGACCACGTCGGCCGCTCCATCGGCGCCGGCATCAAGGACGTCGCCGCGGCCTTCCTGGCGCAGCAGCCGTTCCTGGTGATCGGTGCGGAGGCGGGGGACGGCCGCGTCTGGGCTTCAGTGCTGGACGGCGAGCCCGGATTCGTCCGGGCCGCCGGCCCCCGCCGGATCCAGGTCGACGCCCGGCTCCCCGGCGGCGACCCGCTGGCCGGAGCGCTTCACGCGGACGGGCTGCCCGTGGGCACCATCGCCCTCGACCCGCGCACCCGCCGCCGGATGCGGCTCAACGGCACGCTTGCGGCGCCTGCTCCCGGCGGTTTCGCCGTCCGCGCAGAGCAGGTATTCGCCAACTGCCCGAAGTACCTGCAGAAACGGCATCCGCTCGATGTGGTGCAGGAGGAAGGGGGGCAAGGAGAGGGAGGTGTCGTGCGGTACGGGGGTGCGCTCGACCCCGACCAGGTGCGGACCGTCCGGGCCGCCGACACCTTCTTCGTCGCCACCGTCGCCGAGGACGGGGCCGACGCGAGCCACCGGGGCGGCAACCCGGGCTTCGTCGAGGTGCTCTCCCCGAACGAACTGGCCTGGCCCGACTACGCCGGCAACGCGATGTTCCTGACCCTGGGCAACCTCGCCGCGGACGGACGGGCGGGCCTGCTGTTCCCCGACTGGGAGACCGGAGCGGTGCTCCAGCTGACCGGCCGGGCCCGGACCGAATTCGGCCCGGGAGCGGAACGCACGGTCCGGTTCCGGGTGGACGCAGTGGCCGAAAGCCGCCGGCCGGGCCGGCTCCGCTGGAGCGCGCCGGAGTACTCCCCGGCGAACCCGCCGGTGGCCGCTCACCGCGGCAGTACGACGAGGTAGGCGGCGGGGTCGCGGTCGGCGGACGCCGTCAGGGCGGTCCGGACGACCGCGGCCTGCTGCTCGGCGTGGTCGCGCAGCTTGCGCGGGGTGATGTGGACGACCGTCACCCCCAGCCGTTCCAGCGCGTCCCGCTTGCGGGCGTACTCCGTCCACTCCTCGTCCTCGCCCTGGCGCGGGGCCCGGGTGTCCAGCTCGACCGCGACCGCGTGGTCGGGCCAGTACGCGTCCACCCCGCCCAGGTGCGGGCCGCCGGGGATGCGCAGGTCCACGTTCCAGCACGGCTCGGGCAGCTGGTACCGGCGGACCATGTCGTACAGCCGGTCCTCGGCGATGGCCCGGCCCTCGGCGAGCAGCGATTCGACGGCGTCCACCACGTGCGCCCGGTTCAGCAGCCGGGCCACGGTCAGTTCGCGTACCAGAGCGGCCGGTTCGCAGTGCCCGCCGCGCACGGCCTCGCTCAGCAGCCGGCGCACCGTCCCCGCGTCGTCGGTCAGCTGGGCGACGGCGTCGGCGACGGCCCGGGCCACCGGGGCGACCGGCAGCCCGGTCACCTCGTTGGGGCGGGGCAGGTGCTGGGCCCGCACCAGCCGGGCGCAGCCGGTCGAGCGGATCCGCCGGGTGCCGGGCACCAGCACGTCGAGGTGCTGGAGCGCGAGCAGCGGGGGAACGGACGCGAACCGGTACAGCGCCAGCGCCGCCAGTCCGGTGATCATGGCCTCCCCGCCGCGCCGGCCGGCGTAGAGGAGCACCGCGTGCAGCCGCTCCTCGCTGGTCGCGGTGCCCGCGTGGAGCAGGAACACGCCCGGCAGGATCTGCTGCCAGGGCCGCTCCGCCGCCTCGGCGGCGGTCACCCCGTGCTCGCGGAGCTGGGGGAGGGTCAGGACGCGGGGGCGGCCGCCTTCGCCGGCGAGGTGGCGGAGGGGAAGCGGGGTGTTGTGGTTCATGCCGCTGGGATTCCCGGCCGCGGTGCCCCCGCTAACCCCTGTTACACGCCCGTCGCCAAAACGGGACAAGCCGGGGCTAAAGTACGGGCGTTCGACTGCCGAAAAGCCCCTCCGGCGGGGCCCGGCCCGGCATGCCGCGGCCCCGCGGCCGGGAACGGCGCGCGGGGCCGGGCGGGAAGGGCCGGATCAGACCGAGGCGGCGTCACAGGCCTGGGCGCGCAGCGCCCGGGCCAGGTCGTCGCGGGCCTCCAGGACGAGTCGCCGCAGGGCCGGAGCCGCGGCTTCGTGCTCCGCCAGCCACGCATCGGCCGCCGCCAGCGTCTCCGCGTTGTCCTGCAGCGACGGGAACAGCCCCCGCACCACGTCCATGCCGATCTGGATCGAGCGCTCTGCCCACACCCGCTCCAGCGAGGCGAAGTACGGCTCCGCGAACGGTGCCAGCAGCCCCCGCTGCGAAGGCTGCTGCATGCCCGCGATCGTCGCCTCCACCAGCGCGTTCGACAGCGCGTCCGATTCGACGACCGCCGCCCACGCCTGGTCCTTGACCGCCGCCGAGGGCCGCGCCGCCAGGCAGCGCACCTGGTGCCGCTTCCCCGAGGCCGTGTCGTCCCGGGCCAGTTCCGCCGCCAGCTCCGCCTCGCCCACCGCGCCGTGCGCGGCCAGCGGCAGCAGGAAGTCCCAGCGCAGCTCCTGGTCCACGTCCAGCCCGTCGATCCGCGCCGAGCCGTCCAGCAGCCCCAGCAGCAGCCGGAAATCGCTCTCGCCCGACGCGCTCGCCGCGAAGAACCGCGCCCAGGTCAGCTGGTGCTCCGAGCCCGGCTCCGCCAGCCGCAGCTCGCGCAGCGCGCCGGTGGCCAGCTCCTGCCCGCCCTGCTCCCGCCACTGTGGAGCCGCGTAGTGGGTGATGGCCCCCAGTGCCTGCGCGTGCAGCATCTGCAGCACGCCGACGTCCGACTCCCGCCCGGCGAAGGCCAGCACCAGCGCAAGGAAGTCACGGGCCGGCATCAGCCCGTCCCGGGTCAGGTTCCACAGTGCCGACCAGCACAGTGCCCGCGCCAGCGGGTCGGACACCGAGCCCAGGTGCTTGCGCAGGGTGGCAAGCGAGCCCTCGTCGAAGCGGATCTTGCAGTACGTCAGGTCCTCGTCGTTGACCAGGACCAGGTCCGGGCGCTCCAGCCCGGCCAGCTCCCCGACGACCGTCGACGCGCCCGCGACGTCGGCCTCCGCCCGCGCGTACCGGACCAGGGAGCCGTCCGCCTCCAGCCGGTACAGGCCGATCCCGGCCCGGTGCGGCCGCAGCCGCTCGCCCTCCTGGAGCACCGCCAGCTCGGTGATCCGGCCGGCCGCGTCGTACGTCACCGCCGGGGTCAGCACGTTCACGCCGGCCGTCTGCAGCCAGGCCCGCGACCACTGCGCCATATCCCGCCCGGACACCTCGCCGAGCACCGTCAGCAGGTCGTCCAGCGTGGTGTTCCCGTAGGCGTTCGCCTTGAAGTAGCGCCGCGCGCCCTCCAGGAACGCCTCCCGCCCCACGTACGCGACCAGCTGCTTCAGCACCGCCGCGCCCTTGGCGTAGGTGATGCCGTCGAAGTTCAGCTTGGCGTCCTCCAGGTCACGGATGTCGGCCGTGATCGGGTGGGTGGACGGCAGCTGGTCGGCCCGGTAGGCCCACGCCTTGCGGTTGTTGGCGAAGGTCACCCACGCCTGGTCGAAACGGGTCGCCTCGACCTGCGAGAAGGTGCCCATGAAGTCCGCGAAGGACTCCTTCAGCCACAGGTCGTCCCACCACTTCATGGTGACCAGGTCGCCGAACCACATGTGCGCCATCTCGTGCAGGATCGTGTTGCAGCGGCGCTCGTAGGACGCCCGCGTCACCTTCCCGCGGAAGATGTACTCCTCGCGGAAGGTGACCATGCCCGGGTTCTCCATCGCGCCGAGGTTGTACTCGGGGACGAAGGCCTGGTCGTACTTCCCGAACGGGTACGGGTAGTCGAAGTGCTCGTGGAAGAAGTCGAAGCCCTGCTTGGTGACGAGGAAGACGTCTTCCGCGTCGAAGTGCCGGGCCAGCCCCTTCCGGCACATGGCGCCCAGCGGGATCGTCAGGTCCCCGCGGGTGTAGGTGTCCGTCACGTAGTGGTACGGGCCCGCCACCACGCAGGTGATGTACGTCGAGATCGGCGCGGTCTCGGCGAAGCGCCAGACGCCTCCCTCCCGGGACTCCTCGGCGCCGTTGCTCCACACCTGCCAGCCCTCGGGCGCGGTCACGGTGAACCGGTAGGGGGCCTTCAGGTCGGGCTGCTCGAAGTTCGCGTACACCCGCCGGGCGTCGGCCGGCTCGTACTGGGTGTAGAGGTAGACCTCGCCGTCCTCCGGGTCGACGAACCGGTGCATGCCCTCGCCGGTCCGGCTGTAGGCGCAGTTCGCGTCCACGACCAGGACGTTCTCGGAGTCCAGGCCGTCCAGGGCGATCCGGGCGCCGTCGAAGACGGCCGCCGGGTCGAGCTCCCGCCCGTTGAGGGTGACCGAGTTCACGGAGGGCGCGACCAGGTCGGCGAAGGTGGCCGTGCCGGGCGCGGCGGCCCGGAAGCGGACCGTGGTCACGGAGCGGAAGGTGCGCGGGCCCCGGGCCGGCTCGGCCCCGTCCACGGCGGACCTCAGGTCGAGGACCACCTCGTACCCGTCGACGGACAGCAACTCGGCCCGCTCGCGGGCCTCCTCGCGGGACAGGTTCTCTCCGGGCACGGGCACTCCTTTGTGCGATGTCACCTACTACACCTTCTGAGATCCGCATCCTCCCACGGGAATGCCGGACGTCCCCGGCCGGTTGGCCACCGGTGGAGCACCACCGGCCCCGTGAGCAACCCGTGAGCCAACCCGTGAGCAACCCCGGAACAAGAGGAGTGACATGTCCGACACCCAGGTGAGCGAGAAGACCCCCGTCGACTTCTGGTTCGACCCGCTCTGCCCCTGGGCCTGGATGACGTCCCGCTGGATGCTGGAGGTCGAGAAGGTCCGCGACGTCGAGGTCCGCTGGCACGTCATGAGCCTCGCCGTGCTCAACGAGAACCGCCTGGAGGAGCTCCCCGAGACCTACCGGGAGATCGTCGGCCCCAAGGGCTGGGCCCCGGTCCGCGTGGTGGCGGCGGCCCGGCGCAAGCACGGTGACGAGGCGGTCGGCGCGCTCTACACCGCACTCGGCACCCGCTTCCACAACAACGGCGAGGGCCCGACCCGCGAGGCCATCGCCGGCGCCCTGGCCGACGCCGGCCTGCCGGCCGAGCTGATCGACTACGCCGACTCCGACGAGTTCGACCACGACGTGCGCGCCTCCCACAACGACGGCATCCGCCGGGTGGGCGAGGACGTCGGCACCCCGGTCATCTCGGTACCCGGCGCCGACGGCGAAGTGGCCTTCTTCGGACCCGTGGTCACCCCGGCCCCGCGCGGCGAGGCCGCCGCCCGCCTGTGGGACGGCACCCTGCTGGTGGCGTCCACCCCCGGCTTCTACGAGATCAAGCGCACCCGTACGGCGGGTCCCTCGTTCGAGTAGCCGTACCGGGAACACACCGGAACGACAGGAAGCCCCCGCGATTCACGTCATCGCGGGGGCTTCCTGCTGGACACGTCCGCCGGTGAAGGCTGAGAAGACGATCACGAGGCGGACGGCACGGGGGTGCCGATCAGCCCTTGACCGGGATCAGCAGCGGGGTGTTGGCCTTGGCGTCGGCGTAGCGCTTGGCGACGTCCTGCCAGTTGACCACGTTCCACATGGCCTCGATGAAGTCCACCTTCTGGTTCTTGTACTGCAGGTAGAAGGCGTGCTCCCAGGCGTCGAAGACCAGGATCGGGGTGCTGGCCACTCCCACGTTGCCCTGGTGGTCGTAGACCTGCTCGACGACCAGACGGCCGCTGACGGGCTCGTACGCGAGCACGCCCCAGCCGGAGCCCTGGGTGGCGGAGGAGGCGAAGGTGAGCTGCTTCTTGAACTTCGCGAAGGAGCCGAAGGACTCGGTGATCGCGTCCGCGAGGTCGCCCACGCCGTCGGCCCCGGTCGGCTCGCCGCCGCCCTCGCCGGTCTTCGGGCTGGCCATGTTGTGCCAGTAGATGCTGTGCAGGATGTGGCCGGAGAGGTGGAAGGCCAGGTTCTTCTCCAGGCCGTTCAGCGCGCCCCAGTTCTCCTTGTCGCGCGCCTCCGCCAGCTGCTCGAGCGTGTTGTTGGCACCCGTGACGTAGGCCGCGTGGTGCTTGTCGTGGTGCAGCTCGATGATCTGCGGGTTGATCACCGGCTCCAGCGCCGCGTAGTCGTACGGGAGCTCAGGAAGCGTGTAGATGGCCATGCGTGTATCCGGTCCCCTCAGCGTGCCGATCTCTTATTGCAACCTATGCGCAACTACACGCTAGCAGTATCTATTGGATCTCACACGTAAGGGTTGCCTCCGTGAAACGCGCAGGTGGCCCGTGCGATCGCACGGGGCCACCTGGGCTCACCCCCGTCCGATCTTCGGATGCTTCGCGTCCGATATTCGGACGGTCGGATGACCGGCCGTGATCACCGCCGTACGCTGGCGCAGAACGCGAGGTGACGCGACGACAGGGGGACCGGTGGACGAACGAACCGACCACGGCATACGGGAACTGGCCGCCACGGGCCGGGGGGTACTGGTCACCGGGGCCTCCCGGGGCATCGGGCGTGCCATCGCCACGGCCTTCGCCGAGCAGGGCGACCGGGTGGCGGTTCACTGCACGGTCCCCCGGGCGGACGCCGAGCGGACCCTCGCGGACCTGCCGGGTGAGGGGCACGTCCTCGTCAGCGGAGACCTCGGCGACCCGGCCCGCGTGGAAGCCCTCGCGGCCGAGGCCGAGGAGGCGCTCGGCGGCATCGACGTCCTCGTGAACAACGCCGCCGTGATGTTCGCGCACCCGCTGCCCACGACCTCGTACGCCGACTGGCAGGAGGCCTGGCGGCAGACGGCCGCCGTGAACCTCTTCGCCCCGGCCAACCTCACCCACTGCGTCGCCCGCCGTATGATCGCCGGCCGGCGGGAGGGCCGCGTGGTCAACATAGGCTCGCGCGGGGCGTTCCGCGGCGAGCCCGACCACCCCGCCTACGGCGCCACCAAGGCCGCCCTGCACGCACTCGGCCAGTCGCTCGCCGTCTCGCTGGCCCCGCACGGCATCGCGGTGGCCTCCGTGGCGCCCGGCTTCGTGGCCACCGAGCGGGTCGCCGGGCGGCTCGAAGGGGAGGAGGGCGAGCGGATCCGGGCACAGAGCCCCTTCGGCCGGGTCGGCACCCCGCAGGAGGTCGCCGCCGCCGTGCTGCACCTGGCCTCGCCCGCCGCGCGCTGGAGCTCGGGCACCGTGCTCGACGTCAACGGCGCCTCGTACCTGCGCACCTGACGACGAAGCCCCCCGCCGAGGGCGGGGGGCCTTGCGCCGGCCGCGGGGCCGGGGTCACGACCGGCGGCCGGTCAGGACTTCGGGCTGCGCCGCTCCCGTACGAAGGCCACCGCCAGCACGACCACCGTCGCCCCGGTCGACCACAGCAACTGCGGCCGCGCCGCATCGTCGAACAGCATCAGCACCAGCACCGCCGCCATCGCCGCCAGCGCCGCCCAGGTCAGGTACGGGAACGCCCACATCCGCAGGATCAGCCGCTCCGGCATGTCCCGCTCGATCCGCCGCCGCAGCCGCAGCTGCGAGACCGCGATCAGCGCCCACACGAACAGCAGCACCGCACCGACCGCGTTGAGCATGTAGAGGAACACCGTGTCCGGCCACAGCAGGTTCAGCACCACGGACACGAAGCCGAACGCCACCGAGGCGAAGACGGCCCGCCGCGGCACCCCGCCCGGCGACACGGCCAGCAGCGCCTTCGGCGCCTCGCCGCGCTCGGCCAGCGAGAAGACCATCCGGGAGGACCCGTACAGGTTGGCGTTGAGCGCCGACAGCAGCGCCACGAACACCACGATGTTCATGATCTGGCCGGCCGCCGGGATGCCGATCGCGTCGAGCACGGCCACGTACGGGCTTTCGCCCGGCGTCATCTCGTCCCACGGCAGCAGCGTGACGATCACCAGCATCGAGCCGATGTAGAAGAGCAGGATCCGCCAGACCGCGCTGCGCACCGCCCGCGACACCGAGCGCGCCGGGTCCTCGGACTCGGCGGCGGCGATGGTGACGACCTCCAGGCCGCCGAAGGCGAACACCACGGCCAGGACCCCGGAGATCACCCCGGACCAGCCGTTGGGGAGGAACCCGCCCTGGCCGGTCAGGTTGGCCAGCCCCACCGGTTCGGTGTCGGGCAGCAGGCCGAAGATCGCCAGCGTGGAGAGGATCAGGAACAGGACGATCGCGCCCACCTTCAGGGCGGCGAACCAGAACTCGAACTCGCCGAAGTTCCGCACGGCGGCGAGGTTGGCGAGGGTGAACACCACCATGAAGATCAGCACCCAGGCCCACTGCGCGATCCCCGGCACCCAGCCGTGGGCGATGGTCGCCGCGCCGGTCGCCTCCACGGCGAGGACCACGACCAGCAGGAACCAGTACAGCCAGCCCACCGAGAAGCCGGCCCAGCGGCCCAGCGCCCGTTCCGCGTGCACCGAGAAGGATCCCGACGCGGGCAGCGCGGCGGACATCTCCCCGAGCATCCGCATCACCAGCATCGCGAGCGCACCTGCGAAGAGATATGAGAGGACGATGCCGGGACCGGCGAGCGAGATGCCCGCGCCGGACCCGACGAAGAGTCCGGCGCCGATGACGCCGCCCAGACCGAGCATGGTCAGGTGGCGCTGCTTGAGGCCGTGGCCGAGGGGTTCCTCGGTGACTTCCGGCAGGGATGCTTGTGACATCCCGACAGTGTCCCCGAGTGCTCGGCGGCGACGCAAAACGGACTCGCCACAACCAAAGCCCTGCGTGATTCGCATCACTCCGGACGTTCCGCTCCGGCCTTCGGGGGCCAGGCTTTGTGCACTCCCCACGAAGAGCATGCCTGTGGCTTTGTGTCGGAACGCGCTGTGACCGCCTCGCCGCCGCGCGTAGCGTCGGGCTGTCCGTCCGCCCCTCACCTTCCGCGGAGCCCCTCATGAGCACTGCTTCCGTCGCCACCCGCCCGGGCCTGGTCCTGGCCGACCTGCTGCCCGCGAGCCGCGTCCGGGACGTCGCCCTGGTCGTCGGCGGTGCCGCGCTGACCGGTCTCGCCGCGCAGATATCGGTCCCCGTGCCCGGCTCCCCGGTCCCGGTCACCGGACAGACCTTCGCCGCCCTGCTGGTGGGCAGTGCCCTCGGCGCCCGCCTCGGCTTCCTCTCGCTGGCCCTGTACGCCGCCGCGGGCGCGGCCGGCCTGCCGTGGTTCGCCGGCGGCACCTCGGGCGCCTTCGGCGCCTCCTTCGGCTACGTGCTCGGGATGCTGCTGGCCGCCACCCTGGTCGGCGCGCTCGCCCGGCGCGGCGCCGACCGCTCGGTGCCGCGTACCGCCGGCGCCATGGTCCTGGGCTCGGCGGTCATCTACGCGGTGGGCGTCCCGTACCTGATGGCCGCCACCGGGATGTCCCCGGGCGCGGCCGTCGCGGCCGGCCTGACCCCGTTCCTGCTCGGCGACGCGCTCAAGGCCGTCCTGGCCATGGGCGCCCTGCCGGCGGCGTGGAAGCTGGCCGGCCGCCGCGGCTGACCGCCGAGCCCGGCCCGTGAACGCCGGGGTCCCGTGAACGCCGGAGCCCGGCCCGCCTGAAGGAGGCGGGCCGGGCTCCGGCGTCTGTCGTACGTGCGGCTGCGGGAGGGGATCAGCCCTGCAGCGCGGCGCGCTTGCGGCGGGCGTCCAGCACCACGCCGATGGCCACGACGGCACCGGCGACGACGGTGGACAGGGTGACCACCTCGCGGTTGGCGTCGTCCACGAACATGTAGCCGATGACGAACAGGATCAGCGCGGCGGTCGCGTAGGTCAGCCACGGGAAGAGCCACATCTTCACGGTCAGCTTCTCCGGCGCCTCGGCCATGAGGATCTTGCGCATGCGCAGCTGGGTCAGGCAGATGACCAGCCAGACGAAGAGCGCGATCGCACCGGAGGAGTTCAGCAGGAAGCTGAAGACGGTGTCCGGGTTGGTGTAGTTGAAGATCACGGCGACGAAGCCGAAGACCGTGGAGCCCAGGATGGCCACCGTCGGCACGCCCCGCTTGTTGACCTTGGCGAACGCCTTGGGGGCGTCACCGCGCTCACCCAGCGAGAACGCCATGCGGGAGGCGGTGTACAGGCCCGAGTTCAGGCAGGACAGCACGGCGGTCAGGACGATCACGTTCATGATCTGGCCGGCGGCCGGGATGCCGATGGAGTCGAGGGCGGCGACGTACGAGCCCTTGTCCACGATCGACTTGTCGTTCCAGGGCAGCAGGGTCAGGACGACGAAGATCGAGCCCAGGTAGAAGACGCCGATGCGCCAGATGACCGAGTTGGTGGCCTTGGTGACGGCGCGGCGCGGGTCCTCGGACTCGCCGGCGGCCAGGGTGACGATCTCGCTGCCCATGAAGGAGAAGACGACCATCAGCACACCGGTGAGGACGGAGCCCCAGCCGTTCGGCATGAAGCCGCCGGTGTCGGTGAGGTGCGCGAAGCCCGCACCCGGGTTGTCCGAGCCCGGCAGGACGCCGAACACGGCCAGCAGGCCGATGCCGACGAAGGCGGCGATGGCGACGACCTTGATGCCGGCGAACCAGAACTCGAACTCGCCGTACGAGGCGACCGAGCCGAGGTTGGTGACGGTCAGGACGGCCATCACGATCAGGGCCCAGGCCCACTGCGGGACGGCGGGGACCCAGCCTTCGAGGATCACGGCGCCGGCGGTGGCCTCGACGGCCAGGACGACGACCCAGAAGAACCAGTACAGCCAGCCGATGGAGAAGCCGGCCCAGCGGCCCAGGGCACGGTCGGCGTAGGCCGAGAAGGAGCCGGAGTTCGGGCTGGCGGCAGCCATCTCGCCCAGCATCCGCATGACGAAGACCACCATCGCGCCGACCAGCGCGTAGGAGATCAGGATGGCGGGGCCGGTCTTGGCGATGCCGCCACCGGAGCCGACGAAGAGGCCCGCACCGATCACGCCGCCGATGGCGATCATGGACAGGTGGCGGTTCTTGAGACCGGCCTTCAGACCTTCGGAAGACTGCGGGGCGCCGGGGTCACCGGACGCGCCGCCTGCCTTCTGAAGGGTCGTCGTGGAGCTCATGGACGAATCCTTTGGTTCTCGGGTTGCGAGCCCCGGCATTCAAACCCGGAATGAACAAAAGACGGAAGACCCGAATCCGGATCGTTGCCGTAGGACGAACGTCCCAGACCTTGGTCCCGGAACCGGCATCCGTGTCTGAACTGGGCACTTTGGTATTACTTGAGCTTCCGGAGTGTCCTACGCCACACTCGCGCCACAACCTGCGTGATCATCGCGAAACGCCCCTCGTGATCTTCGACTCGGGTACCGGCCGGCACTCGAACCGCGCTCGACGCGGGCACCCCGGCCGCCCTTCCGGCAGCCCTCCCGTGACACACTCGTGGCCATGCGCGTCTACCTCGGATCCGACCACGCCGGCTTTGAGCTCAAGAACCACCTCGTGGACTGGCTCAAGAACAACGGCCACGAGCCCGTCGACTGCGGGCCGCACATCTACGACGCCGTCGACGACTACCCGCCGTTCTGCCTGCGCGCCGCGGAGAAGACCGCGGCCGACGCGGAGAGCCTCGGCATCGTGATCGGCGGCTCCGGCAACGGCGAGCAGATCGCCGCGAACAAGGTCAAGGGCGTCCGCGCCATCCTCGCCTGGAGCGTGGAGACCGCCAAGCTCGGCCGTGAGCACAACAACGCCAACGTGATCTCCGTCGGCGGCCGGATGCACACCGAGGAGGAGGCCACCTCCTTCATCGAGGCCTTCCTCGCCACCCCGTACTCCGGTGAGGAGCGGCACACCCGCCGCATCGACATGCTCTCCGCGTACGAGACCACCGGCGAGCTGCCCCCGATCCCGGCCCACCACCCGCAGCAGGACTGACCGCACCCCGGGCCCCGTACGCGTGCGCCGCGTACGGGGCCCGCAGCACGTACAGGAGCAGTGCCGTGCCCGAGGGGCATACGATCCACCGACTCGCCCAGGACCACACCGAACGGTTCGCCGACCGGACCGTCCGGGTGAGCAGCCCCCAGGGCCGGTTCGCCGAGAGCGCGGCACTCCTCGACGGCCGTGAGCTGGCCTCGGCCGAGGCCCACGGCAAGCACCTCTTCCTCCAGCTGGACGAGGACTGGATCCACATCCACCTCGGGCTGTTCGGCAAGTACGCCTTCGGGGCCGTCCCCGCCCCGCCCGCCACCGCCACCGTCCGGCTGCGGCTGGCGAACGAGGAGCACTACGCCGACCTGCGCGGGCCCACCGCCTGCGAGCTGATCACGGACGGCGAGAAGAAGGCGATACACGACCGGCTCGGCCCCGACCCGCTACGGGCCGAAGACGACCCCGACCGCGCCTGGAAGCGGATCTCCCGCTCCCGCACCACCATCGCCGCCCTCCTCATGGACCAGAAGATCGTCGCGGGCGTCGGCAACGTCTACCGCGCCGAGGTCCTCTTCCGGCACGGCATCGACCCGTACCGGCTCGGCAAGGACATCGGCCGCACCGAGTGGGACGCGATGTGGCTCGATCTGGTGGACCTGATGCGCGAGGGCGTCCGCAACAACCGCATCGACACCGTCCGGCCCGAGCACACCCCCGAGGCCATGGGCCGGCCGCCCCGCGTGGACGACCACGGCGGCGAGGTCTACGTCTACCGCCGGGCCGCGATGCCCTGCCACATCTGCGGCGGCGAGATCCGCACCGCGGACCTCGCCGCCCGCAACCTCTTCTGGTGCCCGGGGTGCCAGACCCGGTAGGGGGCCGGCGGGCCGGGAGAGCCTCGGCCGGCGGGCCGGGGGAGCCTCCCCCTCCTAGAACATGTGCGGCAGCCACGGGGCCACCTCGCCGGCGAAGGCCCGGGACGCCTCCGCCAGCGCGCCCGGCCGCAGCTCGGTGACCCGGCCCGCACCCGCGAGCGCCGTCAGCGCGACCCCGCCCAGATAGGCCGCCCCCAGCTCGCGGACCGACAGCGCGACCCCGGCCGCGTCCTGCGTACGCACACAGCTCGCCCCCCTCGCGTCACCCACCAGCCGCCAGCGCCCCGCGTTCCACGGGCAGAACGCGTCCTCCACCTCGAACACCACGTCCACCGCTGACCCGTACGTCCGCGACTCCAGTGCCCGCGGCAGGTCCACCAGCCGCACGTACATCTGGTCCCGCGTCCGCGGCTGCGAGCGCCGTACGTCCGTCACCAGGTGCAGCAGCGGATCGTCCACCGGCCGCCGGCCCGCGCTCACCCGCCAGGTCAGGTCGATCTCGAACAGGTACCGCCACAGCGCCGCGTACGCCTGCGGATCCAGCCCCTCCAGCTCCGAGACCAGCACCACCCCGTCCGAACCTGTGTGGTCCCACTCCGGCTTCACCCGGTAGCGGGCGTACCCCACCACCGCGCCGTCCGAGGCCCGCTCCGCCAGCACGCACTTCAGCGGCGAGGCCCCGTCCCGGCCCGACTCCGGGTCGAGCAGGCCCAGCCGCTCCCAGCCCGGCTGCCGGGCCGGCATCCCCGGACGCCGCGGCACCGTCTCGGCGTACACCTTCTCGCAGGCGGCCAGCGACCGCTCCGGATCGGCCAGCCGCAGCCGGATCCCCTCCGTGCCCGGCGGCACCGTCAGCCGCACCCGGCTGGTGTCGATGTCCAGGGAGATCCCCCAGGTCGCCACCCCGTAGCCGAACCGGCCGTAGATCGCCGGGTCCGAAGCCGTCAGCACGGCGAGCGGCTCACCACCCGCACGGACATCGTCCAACTGCCGCCGCATCATGGACGTCAGCACACCCCGGCGGCGGTGCGTGGGCGCCACCCCCACCATCGTCACCCCGGCCGCCGGCACCAGCCCGCCACCCGGCACGGACACCCGGAAGGAGAACGCCGAGGCCGTGCCCACACAGTCCGCGCCGTCCCACACGCCGAGCGAACGCTCCGTCTCCGTCAGGGACTTGTAGAACGACCGCTCCTCCGGAGATTCCGGCACCCCGCCGAAGGCCAGTTCCAGCAGGTCGTACCAGGTGTCCCACTCCTCGGGCCGCAGGACCCGCGTCTCATACCCCATAAAGCAATGCCTATCAGGACGTTCCGCCTGAGGCCACAGGATTTCGGACGGCCCGCCCTGCCGCTGCGGGGGTACTGCTGCGCGCAGACGGTCACGATGGATAGGGTCCCGAAGCAATGGCCCGAGCACGTGGAGAGACCGCGACGGCCCGGATGCGGAAAACCTCCCACCGGGCCCGCACCGCCCTGCGCAAATCCGCCGTCGACTACTTCCGCGGCGACGCGTCGGACTGGCTCGCCTTCGCCGGCCTGCTGCTCACCGTGCCCGCCATCACCTTCGGCACCCTGATGCTGCCCGTCTGGTTCTCGCCCTCCGCGCTCGTCCTGCCGATCGTCGCGGGCGGCCTGCTGCTGCGCCCCGCCAGCCTGCTCGCCCTGTACGCCGCCTCCGCCGCCGCCCTGATCGTCGAGGCGCTCGTTCTCGGCCCCTACACCCAGGGGCCCGCCCGGGTCACCCCCGGCACGGTGCTGGTGGTGGCCGCCTGCGGACTCTTCGGTCTGGTCATCGCCCAGTTCCGCAGCCGCGTCGGAGTGCCCTGGCGGCGCGGCGGCACCATGCTGTTCGACCTGCGCGAACGCATCCGGGTACAGAGCAAGCTCCCGGCCCTGCCACCCGGCTGGCACCGCGAGATGGCCCTCCGCCCGGCAGGCGGACAGTCCTTCTCCGGCGACTTCGTGGTCGCCGCCCGGACCGGTCCCGGCGGGCGCACCCTGGAGGTCGTCCTCACCGACGTCTCCGGGAAGGGCATGGACGCCGGATCCCGCGCCCTGCTGCTCTCCGGCGCCTTCGGCGGCCTGCTCGGCTCCCTGCCCCCGCAGGACTTCCTGCCCGCCGCCAACGGCTACCTGCTGCGACAGGACTGGGACGAGGGCTTCGCCACCTCCGTCCACCTGGTCCTGGACCTGCACACCGGGGACTACGAACTCCTCTCCGCCGGCCATCTGCCCGCCCTCCAGCTGTCCGCGGGCACCGGCCGCTGGCAGGAGAAGTCCGGCTCCGGCCCACTGCTGGGCGTCTACGACGGCGCCGAGTTCGAGCCCGTCCGGGGCAACGTGCGCCCCGGCGACGTGCTGATGCTGTTCACCGACGGCCTGGTCGAGACCGCCGACCGGGAGATCAGCGAGGGCATCGACCGCCTCACCGGCGAGGCCGACCGCTATGTCGCGGCCGGCTGGGAGGGCGCCGCCTGGCACCTGATCGAGCAGGTCGCCAAGGACGTCAACGACGACCGTGCGCTGCTGCTGATCCGGCGCTCGGCGTAGGGCCGTCCGTCCGCGCGGCTGCGTGCGGGCCGCACCGGCCCGGGGATTCCCCGGGATTCCCCGGGATTCCCCATCACCACCCTGGGGGTGGGGATTCCCCCACCCTTGATCCACCGGGTTCCGTCATGGTTCCGCCCCCTCCGGCATCCGTACGTTCGTCGTACTGCCGGACCGGCAGCGGTCGGGGAGCAGACGGACACGGAGAGCGGGGAAGCCATGGGGCTGCGGAGGAACGCACGACGGCGCGGCGTGGACCAGCCGGAGGCACGGGCCGCGGCGCCGGCGTACGACACCACGGCGGCGGTCGAGCTGCGGGGCGTCCGGCGGGAGTACGGCCGGGGCCAGGCCACCGTGCACGCCCTCCGGGGGATCGACCTGACCCTGCCGCGCGGGACCTTCACCGCCGTGATGGGGCCTTCGGGCTCCGGCAAGTCCACCTTCCTGCAGTGCGCCGCCGGGCTGGACCGCCCGACGGCGGGCTCGGTCCGCCTCGGCGGCACCGAGATCACCGGCATGAACGAGAACCAGCTCACCGAACTCCGCCGGTCCCGCCTCGGCTTCGTCTTCCAGGCGTTCAACCTGCTGCCCTCGCTCACCGTCGAGCAGAACGTGCTGCTGCCGATGCGGCTGGCCGGCGGCCGCCAGGACCACGGCCGGGCAGCGGCCCTGCTCGAACAGGTCGGCCTGGGCGGCAAGGGCCGCCGCAGGCCCGCCGAACTCTCCGGCGGCCAGCAGCAGCGGGTGGCCATCGCCCGGGCCCTGGTCACCGAGCCGGACGTGGTCTTCGCCGACGAGCCCACGGGTGCCCTGGACACCACCACCGCGTCGGAGGTGCTCGCCCTGCTGCGCGGCGCGGTGGACGCGCTCGGCGCCACGGTGGTCATGGTCACCCACGACCCGGCCGCCGCCGCCCACGCCGACCAGGTCCTGTTCCTGGCCGACGGCCTCATCGCGGACCGGATGCCGCGCAGCCCGGCGGCGGCGGTGGCCGACCGGATGTCGGGTCTGACGTCGCCGGCCTCGCGGACCGGCCGCACCGCCGGTCCGGCTGGCTCCGCCCGTGCCGTGCGCACCGAACACGCGGGGGCGACGGCGTGACCCTCCGGCCGTGCCGAGCGAACGGGTTGGCCCGGGCCGCCGTACGGTTCCGGCCCGCTGCCTTCGTCGGCACCTTCGTGGCCCTGCTGATGGCCGTCGCCATCGTCTCCGCCTGCGGCATCCTCCTGGAGACCGGCGCCCGAGCGAGCCTCCCGCCCACCCGGTACGCCGGTGCGCCCGTGGTCGTCGCCGCCGATCAGCAGATCCACCTCGAGGTGGGCAGCGGTGAGGACACCGACACCAGCTCCCAGGCGGTCCCGGACCGGGCCAGGGTGGACACCGCCCTGCTCGGCCGGCTCTCCGCCGTCGGCCGGGCCGTGCCGGACGTCGTCTTCCCCGTACGCGGTGCGGCCGGGGAGCAGCAGGCGGCGGGGTGGGGGTCCGCCGAGTTCACCGGAGCCGCCCTGAGGACGGGGCGGGCGCCGGGGCGGGGGGAGGTGGTCCTGGGGACGGGCGCGGGCTCCGCCGTGGGTGTGAGCCCTGCCGCGGGTGCCGTCACCTTCGACACCCCGGCAGGGCGGCGCGAGTTCCGGGTGGTCGGGCAGGCCGACCGGGCCGGAGTCTGGTTCGCCGACGCCGAGGCCGCCGATCTATCCGGGCACCCGAAGGCCCTCGACGCCATCGTCCTTCTCCCGCGCCCCGGAGCGGGTTCCGAGGGTCTTGCCGACGGGGCCCGTGACGCGCTCGCCGGTACCGGCGCCCGTGTCCTCACCGGTGGCGACCGGGTCCTCGACGGGCGTCTGGCAGCGGCCGAGGAGGTCCTCATGGGCATCGGCGGCTCGTTCGGCGGGGTTGCCGCCATGGTGGCCGTGTTCACCGCCGCCGGCACCGTCGCGCTCGGCGTCGGCCAGCGCTCCCGGGAGTTCGCGCTGCTGCGCGCGGTCGGGGCCACCCCGCGCCAGATCCGCCGTACGGTCGCCACCGAGGCGCTGCTGGTCGCGCCCGCGGCGGGGCTGCTCGGCTGCCTGCCCGGTGTCGCCCTTGCCCACTGGTGGTTCGGCCGGTTGCAGGAGAAGGGGGCCGTGCCCCGGGAGGTGGAGCTCGCCGTCGGCTGGATCCCGCTGACCGTCGCCGTCGGTGTGGGGCTGCTGACCGCCCTGGTGGCCGGCCGTGCCGCCGCACGTCGGCCCGCCCGTATCCGTCCCGGCGAGGCGCTCGCCGCGGCAGCCGTGGAACGTCTCCGGCCCGGGTGGATCCGTACGCCGCTCGGACTCGCCGCGCTCGCGGGCGGCATGGCCTGCTCCGGGCTGGCGGCCTCCACGACCGGCGAGGACTCGGCGAACGCCGCCCTCGGCGTGGTCATGCTGTTCATGCTCTCCGTGGCCCTGCTCGGGCCGCTGATCGCGCGGCTGTTCGCGGCGCTGTTCGGGCTCCCGCTGCGCGCGGCCGGACCGGCCGGGGAGCTGGCCGCCGCCAATTCCCGCGCCAACGCCCGCCGGCTGGCCTCCGCCATCACGCCCATCGTGCTGGCCATGGCCTTCTCGTCCACGCTGGTCTTCCTGCACACGAGCGAGGACCGGGCGACCCGGGACCAGCAGCGGGCCGGGCTGCTCGCCGACCATGTGGTCACCGGTCTCACCGGTCCTGCCGGCCCGTACGGTGCGGCGCCGGGGCCGGGGCCGGGGGGTGCCGAGGCGGTCGTCCCGGTCACCCGTACCGGACTGCTGGTCCAGGTCGGCTCCGGGCTCGAACGCCGGCACGACCCCGTCCCCGCCCAGGCGTTCGCCGGCCCGCCGTCCGCCCTCGCACGCGTTCAGGACCTCGACGTACGACAGGGCTCCCTGGAAGCGGTCCGGCCGGGCACGGTCGCCGTCGACCGCACCCTCGCCGACGCAGCCGGGGTGGGGCCGGGCGACCGACTGCCGATCCGCCTGCCGGACGGCACCGCGGCCACGCCGACCGTCGCCGCGGTCTACTCCCGGGGTCTCGGCTTCGGCCGGATCACCCTGCCCGTCGACGACCTCCGTGGCCACGCCACCTCGCTGTTCCCGACCGAACTGCTGGTCAAGGGCGGTCCCGCTCCGGACCCGTCCTCGGGGCGGGTCACGGACCGGACCGGCTGGGCCACGGCGCAGAGTACGGAGCGGGAGCTGAACGCCTGGGCCAACACCACCATGGCGGCCGTCCTCGGCGGCTTCGCCGCGATCGCCGCCGCGAACACACTGGTGATGACCATCCTCGACCGGCGCCGCGAACTCGCGGTGCTCCGCCTGGTGGGTTCCACCCGTCGTCAAGTCCTCCGGATGATCCGGTGGGAGGCACTCCTGGTCACCGCCGCCGGCATCACCCTCGGTACGGCCATCGCCCTGGCGACACTGCACCCGCTGACCCGCGCCGTCACCGGCAGCGGCCCGTACGTCCCGCCCGCCCTGTACGCCTCGTTGGCGGCGGCAGTCCTGGCCCTGGGCTTCGCGGCGACGGCCGTACCGGCCAGGCGGGTGCTGGGGAGGGCATGAAGGGGAGGGCTGACATCCCCGGTCGGCCCACGGGGGCCGGGGCGTTCCGCCGGAGGATCAACGGGCCTGCTCCTTCCAGGGACCCAGACCCAGCTTCCCGGTGTTGCCGAGGTCGACCGGACGGGTGAGGGTCAGGGTCTGGCGCGGTGCGCCGGGGCGTGGCTGTACGTCGAGGTGCCGGGCCTCCGTGGCCGGGACGGTCGATTCGGTGACCAGGTTCCGCCACAGGAGGCCGAACGAGGCCGACTGGCCGGGCTGGAGGACCACCTCGCGCGGGGGGTCGTCCAGGCCGGTGCCCGTGGAGATTCCGTTCGAGCCGTGTCCTGCCTGTACTTCCACCGGGGTCTTCTGTGCGTCGAGCAGGCGGATGTCCGGGTAGCCGTTCAGTTCGTAGGGGACGGTCCCGCAGTTGAACAGTTCGATGTCCTCCACCCGGAGGCCCATCGCGGCATTGCCGGTGCCCTCGCGGAGCAGGACGCCGTCCGGCGGGCAGGGGCCGGGGGCCGCCGGCCCCTGCCCGCCCGGTGCGCCCGTCGGCGCCGGCGGGCCCAGGTCCATGGGTACGGACGCGCCCGGCGCCGGAACCCCCGCCGTCGGGCCGGCGGCCCGGTCCGGTGGGGGCGCCGTTTCGCAGCCGGTGGCTGCCGCCAACACGAGCGCGCATCCGGCCAGGCCGCCGCTCGTGCTCCTTCGTATACCCCGCATCCGCCCCTGTACGTTCATCCCCCGACCCTAGGCGGAGTCGTGCTCCCGCAGGCAGACCCGGGCCCATGCGCCGGGCGGGCCACTTGTGGCGCATTGGCCCGGGGCCGGGGTCGGGGGGCGCGTCTAGCGTGGGCGTATGGACCACCGCCTCGCCGCAGATCTCCGCCGGTTGCCCGAACTGCTCGGGCTGACCCTTCGGTACGCCACCGACACGCTCGACGGCCTCGACGCCCGGCCCGTCGTGCCACCGGCCGCTGTGGACGGGGTCACCCCCGGCGGCCCGCTGGGGGAGGAGGGCGGCGGCCTGGAGCAGGCCCTCGCCGAGTTCGGCGAGCGGTGGGCGCCCCGGCTGTCGGCCTCCGCGGGACCCCGCTACCTCGGGTTCGTCACCGGCGGGGCCACCCCCGCGGCGCTGGCCGGCGACTGGCTGACCGGGGTCCACGACCAGAACTCCAACTCGGCCCTGGACGGAGCCGGGCAGGAACTCGAACGCGAGACGGTCGGCCTGCTCCGTGATCTGTTCGGGCTCGGGCCGGAGCACAGCGGGACCTTCGTCAGTGGCGCCACCATGTCCAACACCACCGGGCTGGCCATCGCCCGGGAATGGCTCGGCGAGCGGCTCGGAGTCTCCCCGGCCGAGGACGGCGCAGCGGCCCTGGGGCCCGTACGGGTCCTCTCCGGGGCCCCGCACTCCTCCATCGCCAAGGCCTTGTCCGTGCTCGGGCTCGGGCGGAACTCGCTGGTGAAGGTGCCCACCCTGCCGGGGCGGGAAGCCGTCGACCCGGTGGCGCTGGCCCGGGCCCTGGCCGACACGCCCGGGCCGGCCGTGGTCGTCGCCAACGCCGGAACCGTCAACACCGTGGACTTCGACGACCTCACCGCCGTCGCCGCCCTCAAGCGCGACCACGACTTCTGGCTGCACACCGATGCCGCGTTCGGGGCGTTCGCCGGGCTCTCCCCGGAGCACGCCCACCTCGTCGAGGGGCTCGGGCTTGCCGACAGCCTGTGCGTGGACCTCCACAAATGGCTCAACGTGCCCTACGACAGCGCCGTGCAGTTCACCCGCCGGCAGGACCTCCAGGCCAGGGTGTTCGCCAACTCCGCCGCCTACCTGGGGCCGCTCGGGCCCGACCCGGACCTGGTGCACCTCACCCCGGAGAACTCCCGCCGGCTGCGCGCCCTCGCCGCCTGGTTCACCCTCCGGGCGTACGGGCGCCGGGGCCACCGGGAGATCGTCGAGCGGGACGTCGCCTCCGCCCGGGCACTGGGGGCCGAACTCGCGGCGGACCCCGCGTTCCGGCTGCTCGCGCCCGTCCGGCTGAACGTCGTCTGCTTCACCCTCGCCGACACCCCCAGCCCGGAGCGCCTCAGGGCGCTCCGGGAGGCCGCGAACGGCGAGGTGTTCGTCACGCCCACCGTGTTCGAGGGAACCGCCGCACTGCGCGCCGCGTTCTCCAACTGGCGTACGACGCAATCGGATGTGCGCCGGGCCGCGCTGGCCCTCCGTACGGCGGCGAAGGGAATCGGATGACCACGGACGGCATGCTCACGCTCGCGGAGGTGGAGGCCCTGGCCCGCACGGCGCACGAAGGGCAGACCGACAAGGCGGGCCGACCGTACGCCGAACACCTCGCGGCCGTCGCCGAGGGCGTCCGCGCACGCGGCGGCAGCGCCGAACAGCAGGCCGCCGCCTGGCTGCACGACTCCATCGAGGACGAGGCCCTGTCCCTCACCTGGCTGGATTCCGCCGCCCTGCCGCCCTCCGTGAAGGCAATGGTCCTGGCGGTCACCAAGCGCCCCGGCGAGCCGTCGGGGGACTACGCCGCACGCATCCTGCGGACCCCCGGAGCGCTGCTGGTCAAGGAGGCCGACCTGGCGCACAACGCCGACCCGGCCCGCCTGGCGGCCCTGGACGAGCCGACCCGTGAGCGGCTCACCGCCAAGTACGCGCACATGCGCGCGCTGCTTTCCCTCTGAAACCACCACAGTTGGCAGAAACGACCCCCCAGGAGGGGGATATCCAGGGCCTGTTGGTGGCACGATGGACCATGTGGGGGTGCGCGCAGCGCGGCCGTGCCCCTGGCAGACCAGGGGACGACCGAAGGTGTGATCAGTAGTGGCCATTTCGCTGTCAGTAGTGGTGCTGTTGGCGGTCATCATGGTGGTGCTGATCCGCGGCAACAACCTCAAGCCGGGCCCCGCCATCGTCGCGGTCCTCTTCGGCTTCTTCCTCGCCTCCAGCTCCATCGCCCCGGACGTGAACCGCTTCCTGACCTCGCTCGCGGACACCATCGCCGGCATCAAGATCTAAAGGGTGTCCGCGGACTGCCTGTCGCAGCTGGCGAACAGGCTCAACAGGCTCAGCGCGAACCTTCCCTGACCTCCGGGCTGTCGCGCCGAGTGCGCCACCCCCACACCACGTGTCCCAGGAGCGCCACGGCGGCGAGGACGGCGAGCACGCGAATCGTGCTCCAGGTGGATTCGGCGGCCGGCCCCGCAGTGGCCGCTTCCACGCCCAGACGCGAAGAGGTCTCGAAAAAAGCGATCAGCGGAACGAGCAAACGGAACGGAAGGCCGGCGATGCCGGGGATTCGTGCCAGGTTTCCGAGGAGCCCCAGCGGGGCGCCGAAGAGGAAGGCGAGCGTTCCCCAGACCGCGATCTTCGACCATTCGCCGCCGCTCGGCCCGACGGCGACGTCCATTCCGATCGGTGCAACCGGACTCAAGGCCTTGAGCAGGTAGTACACGACCACACCGATCGCCAATGCCGAAGAGGCGAGCAAAGCCGCCTCCGCTTTCGACTGGCGGAGGTAGCCGACCAGAAAGCCGAAACACGCCCACGACCATCCCGCGGAGAACACGAGACTCACTGCGTGGAAAATCGGGCCGTCGTATTTGCCTGCGAGTGCGCCGAGCACGCCAATCGCCGCACCTGCCCCGAGGATGACCAGCACGGGCGCGATGCGGGTACGCGGGAGAATCATTTTACGTTTCCTCATCCTGCGGAAAGCAGCTGAAGGGGATGTGGCGAGCGCCCCGGGTTCCCGTGCTGATGATCGCGCAGGAACCCGGGGCGCCGAGTGCAGGGCAACGGGGATTTAGTACTTGGCGTAGTAGGTGTAGCAGGCGTAGGCGTGGCCCGCCGTGTGGTTGGCGTTGGACGTCTGCCCGGCTTCCACGACGTCCTTGATGATGTAACCGGCGATGTTCACGGTGGAACCGTGCTTCACGCTGGGGTGGTAGTAGTTCGAGTAGCAGTACTTGTGAGCGCCCCGGGCCTGCCAGCCATAGCTCCACGTTCCGCCGCCGACCTGGGTGATGGTCGCCGGGCTCATGCTGATGCCGTTCTTCGGCGAGTCGGGCAGCGCGAGCTTCACCATCCCCCATTCCTTGGGGTCGCCCAGCTGCGCGGGTGCCTTGGTGCCGTCTCCGCGCTTGTGCACGGAGAAGGTGCTGCTCTTCGCCGGGCCAATGGTGGCTTCGGCGGCGGTGGCCGGCGTGGTCAAGGCGCCGGAAATCAGGGCTGCGGTCGAAACAGCGAAAATCGCCGTCCTGCCGAACTTCTTCATGGAAAATCCCCCTTGTCTGGCCGCCCCCGTGGTGGCCAGAAGAAGATCATGTTCTTTGGGGAGGGATTTGGCAAGTTGATTGAATGGACAATTAATTCTCGATGGGGCCGGCGGGTCTCGCGGGACGGGCGTGCGTCCG
This sequence comes from Streptomyces sp. NPDC043853, assembly GCF_056436025.1. Classification (NCBI taxonomy): domain Bacteria; kingdom Bacillati; phylum Actinomycetota; class Actinomycetes; order Kitasatosporales; family Streptomycetaceae; genus Streptomyces; species Streptomyces sp. NPDC043853. The sequence continues at coordinate 692,948 of NZ_JBWKDJ010000002.1, read as the reverse complement.
GATCCGGTAAGAGGGAGTGAGGGGAATGAATTGCATGGTGATGCTTGGTGGGGCCCGTATGCGGCCGGGTGCATCGCGTCCGGGCGCACCGCGTCCGGGCCGGGGGATCCGCCCCGCTCCGCCGGCGGCCCCCGCCCCGTCAGCCGGGGCCGGTACAAGGGAGTTGACGACCGCGGGCCGCGGCACCGCTCGCGCGGCGGGCCGCCGACGCCCTCGGCGGCCCCGGGGAACGACTGAGGGCCAGGCGGAGGAAATGTCCTCTGACCTGGCCCTTAGTGCTTCAGAGCGGGCGACGGGAATCGAACCCGCGTAGCTAGTTTGGAAGACTAGGGCTCTACCATTGAGCTACGCCCGCGTAAGGTGCGCCATGGTCGGTGACCCCGGCACGGACAGCATCCTAGCGGGTCCGGTCGGCGGATCGCACATCACTTTCCCGCCGGTGGTCCGCCCGATGGCTTCTCCGTTGACTCATACGTCCGTTCCGCGCCGGAAAACCCTGCGCATGGGACCGTCCACGGGCATGTACCCTACGTTCGCACCGACGGGGTGTGGCGCAGCTTGGTAGCGCGTCCGCTTTGGGAGCGGAAGGTCGTCGGTTCGAATCCGGCCACCCCGACCACCACCTGCACCACCATCCGCGAAGATCGCGTCGATGATCGCGTTGTGGGCTGCTTCCCGGCTGCGGTTACTATGCAAGCTGCGTGCCCGTGTGTCTGATGTGCCGGGCCCGATCCGCCGGACCGCTGAATACGCAGCGTCGGCAGAACCCCAGAAGTCAGCCACAAGGAGACCTAACCGTGAAGAGCGCCGTGGAGACCCTGAACCCGACTCGGGTTCGGCTCACTGTCGAGGTGCCCTTCGAGGAGCTCAAGGACAGCCTCGACGCGGCGTACAAGAAGATCAACCAGCAGGTCACGGTCAAGGGCTTCCGCAAGGGCAAGATCCCGGCCCGGGTCATCGACCAGCGCTTCGGCCGCGGTGCGGTGCTGGAGGAGGCCGTCAACGACGCCCTCCCGAAGTTCTACACCGAGGCCGTCAACGAGGCCGACCTGAACCCGCTGGGTCAGCCCGATGTCGACATCACCGAGCTGAAGGACGGCGAGGTCCTCGCGTTCACGGCCGAGGTCGACGTCCGCCCCGAGATCGAGATCCCGGACTTCTCCGGCATCGAGGTCGAGGTCGACGCCGTCGAGGTCACCGACGAGGACGTCGAGAAGTCGGTGGAGCAGCTGCGCAACCGCTTCGCCTCCACCAACACCGTCGAGCGCGCCGCCGAGGAGGGTGACGTCGTCACCATCGACCTCGAGGCCAAGGTCGACGGCGAGGTCCTCGAGGACGGCGTCGCCAGCGACGTCTCCTACACCATCGGCTCGGGCGAGCTGCTCGACGGCATCGACGAGGCCGTCAAGGGCCTCGAGGCCGGCGGCGAGGCCACCTTCACCTCGCAGCTGAAGGGCGGCTCCGCCGAGGGCAAGGACGCCGAGGTCACCGTCAAGGTCACCAAGGTCGCCGCCAAGGAGCTCCCGGCCCTGGACGACGAGTTCGCGCAGCTGGCGAGCGAGTTCGACACCCTGGAGGAGCTGAAGGCGGACAGCCGCAAGCGCCTCGAGAACATGAAGCAGTACGACCAGGCCACCCAGGCCCAGGAGCGCGTGCTGGAGAAGTTCATCGAGCTCGCGGAGATCCCGGTCCCCGAGAAGCTGCTCGAGGACGAGGTCAACACCCGCAAGCACAACCTGGAGCACCACCAGCTCGGCCAGATGGGCCTGACCCTCGAGAAGTACCTGGAGTTCCAGGGCAAGACGGTCGAGGAGTTCGAGGCCGAGACCAAGGAAGCCGCGATCAAGGGCATCAAGACCCAGTTCCTGCTGGACGCCCTGGTCAACAAGGAGAAGCTGAACGTCAACCAGGACGAGCTCACCGAGCACCTGGTCCGCCGTGCGGCCTCCTCCGGCATGTCCCCCGACCAGTTCGCCCAGGCGGTCGTCGAGGGTGGCCAGGTCCCGATGCTGGTCGGCGAGGTCGCCCGCGGCAAGGCGCTCGCGCTGGTCGTCGAGGGCTCCAAGGTCGTCGACACCAACGGTGAGGTCGTCGACCTGTCCGACGAGGACGAGGAGCAGGTCGTCGAGACGGTCGAGGCGGCCGTCGAGGGCGACACCGAGGCCAAGGCCGACGAGAGCGAGTGATCGCCTCTGAGGGCCGCCTCCGGGCGCTGCTCTGAGCTGTACCGGAAGGGCCCGGACGCGCACGCGTCCGGGCCCTTCCGCGCCCCCGCGGCGGGGTGCGCGGACCTTGCGCTCCGAGCGAACAGTTCGGGAAGCGGGATGGTGTTGTCCGACCTGCGCGTTAGGGTCCATGACTATGAGGGCACTGCCCTCGGAACGAGACGCTGAGACGGCACGTGAAGCCGTCGGAGACGAGCAGGTGGATACGTGACGAATCTGATGCCTTACGTTGCGGGCGAGCCGTCGATCGGTGGCGGCCTCGGCGACCATGTCTACAACCGGCTGCTCGGCGAGCGGATCATCTTCCTCGGCCAGCAGGTCGACGACGAGATCGCCAACAAGATCACGGCGCAGCTCCTCCTCCTGGCAGCCGACCCGGAGAAGGACGTCTACCTCTACATCAACAGCCCCGGCGGCTCCGTGACCGCCGGCATGGCGATCTACGACACCATGCAGTACATCCCGAACGACGTCGTCACCATCGGCATGGGCATGGCGGCCTCGATGGGCCAGTTCCTGCTCACGGGCGGTACGGCGGGCAAGCGCTTCGCGCTCCCGAACACCGACATCCTGATGCACCAGGGCTCCGCCGGCATCGGCGGCACCGCCTCGGACATCAAGATCCAGGCGCAGTACCTGCTCCGTACGAAGCAGCGGATGGCCGAGATCACGGCGCACCACTCCGGTCAGACCGTGGAGGCGATCATCCGCGACGGCGACCGCGACCGCTGGTTCACGGCGGAGGAGGCCAAGGAGTACGGCCTCATCGACGAGATCATCTCGGCCGCGTCCCTCGTCCCGGGCGGCGGCGGCACCGGGGCCTGACGGCCGCCCGGTACCCGGACAGCAGCCCGCCCCAGCCCGCAGAACGCACCAGGATGGTGAACCCCCAGATGCAGAACAATTTCTCCGCGAGCGGCCTCTACACCGGGGCCCAGGTGGACAACCGCTACGTCGTCCCCCGCTTCGTCGAGCGCACCTCGCAGGGCGTGCGCGAGTACGACCCGTACGCGAAGCTCTTCGAGGAGCGCGTGATCTTCCTCGGCGTGCAGATCGACGACGCCTCCGCCAACGACGTCATGGCCCAGCTGCTGTGCCTGGAGTCGATGGACCCGGACCGCGACATCTCCATCTACATCAACAGCCCCGGTGGCTCCTTCACCGCGCTGACGGCCATCTACGACACGATGCAGTTCGTGAAGCCGGACATCCAGACGGTCTGCATGGGCCAGGCGGCCTCCGCCGCCGCCGTCCTGCTGGCGGCCGGCACCCCCGGCAAGCGGATGGCCCTGCCGAACGCCCGCGTGCTGATCCACCAGCCGTCCGGCGGCACCGGCCGCGAGCAGCTCTCCGACCTGGAGATCGCGGCCAACGAGATCCTGCGCATGCGCGACCAGCTGGAGACCATGCTGGCCAAGCACTCCTCGACCCCGATCGAGAAGATCCGCGAGGACATCGAGCGCGACAAGATCCTCACCGCTGAGGACGCTCTGGCCTACGGCCTGATCGACCAGATCATCTCCACCCGGAAGATGAACGCGGCCTGATACTTGCACGGGGCCCCGAAGCGGGGCCCCGGCAAGGTACCGTCGGATATGAGGCACCAGGAGCGCTGAACCAAGCGTCTCCCAGGCGAAGGGGAAGCACCTCGTGGCACGCATCGGTGACGGCGGCGACCTGCTCAAGTGCTCGTTCTGCGGAAAGAGCCAGAAGCAGGTGAAGAAGCTCATCGCAGGACCCGGTGTGTACATCTGCGACGAGTGCATCGACCTCTGCAACGAGATCATCGAGGAGGAGCTCGCCGAGACGAGCGAGGTCCGCTGGGAGGAACTCCCCAAGCCTCGCGAGATCTACGAGTTCCTGGAGAGCTACGTCGTCGGCCAGGAGCCGGCCAAGAAGGCGCTCTCCGTCGCGGTGTACAACCACTACAAGCGGGTCCAGGCGGGCGAGAACGGCGGCGCGCAGGGCCGTGACGACGCCATCGAGCTGGCGAAGTCCAACATCCTGCTGCTGGGCCCGACCGGCTCCGGCAAGACGCTGCTCGCCCAGACGCTGGCCCGCATGCTCAACGTCCCGTTCGCGATCGCCGACGCGACCGCGCTGACGGAGGCCGGCTATGTCGGCGAGGACGTCGAGAACATCCTGCTCAAGCTGATCCAGGCGGCGGACTACGACGTCAAGAAGGCCGAGACCGGGATCATCTACATCGACGAGATCGACAAGGTCGCCCGGAAGAGCGAAAACCCGTCGATCACGCGCGACGTGTCGGGTGAAGGCGTCCAGCAGGCCCTGCTGAAGATCCTGGAGGGCACGACGGCCTCGGTCCCGCCGCAGGGCGGCCGCAAGCACCCGCACCAGGAGTTCATCCAGATCGACACGACGAACGTGCTGTTCATCGTGGGCGGTGCATTCGCGGGCCTGGAGAAGATCATCGAGGCCCGGGCGGGTGCCAAGGGCATCGGCTTCGGCGCGACGATCCGCTCCAAGCGGGAGATCGAGGCGAGCGACCAGTTCCAGGAGGTCATGCCGGAGGACCTGGTGAAGTTCGGGATGATCCCCGAGTTCATCGGCCGTCTGCCCGTCATCACCTCGGTGCACAACCTGGACCGCGAGGCCCTGCTCCAGATCCTCGTCGAGCCGCGCAACGCGCTGGTGAAGCAGTACCAGCGCCTGTTCGAACTCGACGGCGTGGAGCTGGACTTCGAGCGCGAGGCACTCGAAGCGATCGCGGACCAGGCCATCCTCCGCCAGACCGGCGCGCGCGGCCTGCGCGCCATCATGGAGGAGGTCCTGATGTCGGTGATGTACGAGGTCCCGTCCCGCAAGGACGTGGCCCGCGTGGTCATCACCGCCGACGTGGTCCGCTCCAACGTCAACCCGACGCTGGTCCCGCGGATCGTCCCGAAGGACCAGGGGCCGCACGAGAAGTCGGCGTAGCCGCAGCTGAACACCACGAAGGGGCGCCCCGGATCATCCGGGGCGCCCCTTCCTGTTGTCTATGAAGCTTCTGCGTCAACTGTGGCCACAAGTGGCTGGATGTGACCATTTGATTTGATCTCACCCGTCCCATCCTTGATCATTTACCGGTAGGTAACTTTGAGGGAAGGGGCGGGATGCCCGAGTACAAGCGCGTCATCGGCGTGGTGGCGGCGACGGTGATGGCGGCAGCGCTGCCGGTCCTGGCGGCTTCACCGGCGGCTGCCGATCAGGGTGACTGCCAGCTCTACCTGTTCGACCGGGGATACCGGATCGGCCCGAAGGTGGAGGCTGCCTGCAAGGCAGGTGTCCGTGAATGGACGAGGCCGCAGGCATTTGCTCAGTGCCTCATGGGTCTGATCAACATCGGGGTCAAGCGTGAGCACGCCGTCGTGGCGTGCCAGGAAGCTGCCTGATCCGGCTGTGGCCAGCCTGCACGGCAGGCGTGTCGGCTGGCCGCCGGGCGATTACTTCTTGACGCGCGCAGTGCTGTAGAGCTTCGCGGCGTACCCCGCCGTCTGGTCCATTGTGTAGCCGTTGCCGCCCCCGACCATCGCGGCGAAGTCCATCGCGAGGACCGTACCGCTGGTGCTGTAGTCGGCCCAGATGCACACAGCGACCGTGAACGGCTTCGTGAGCGGGCTCTCAGAGGACTTCTTGGGCGTCACCTTGATTTCCTGGCACTTCATGATGGCGCCCGAGAAGCCGGACGGGTTCATCACCTTCGGGCTGCCGATCAGTTCGCCCGAAGCGTCCTTGTCGCCGTCCTTGGTCATTTCCTGCTTGGCCTTGGCGAAAGACCCGTCGATCACCTTCTCCGGGTCAGCGATGTCGCCGTACACGCCTTCGAACGTGAGGAGCTTCGCCGCGAGCGGGTTGCTCTTGTCGCCGATCTGGTAGGACTGCGAGACGCCCTGGGGGTCCTTGATGCCGGCGGCCTCGGCCTCCTGCTTGTCCTTCGAGCTGAAGGTCTCGCCCTTGTCCTTGTCGTTCTTCTTGAACTCGTCCACCGACTCCGGCGCGACCAGCTTGTAGCCCTTGGTGTCGGCGGACACGTCGCTGTTGCTCGCGCCGTCGCCGCCCAGCAGCAGGTACGCGCCGCCGCCGATCGCCGCGACCGCGACGACCGCCGCGAGCACGATGATGCCCGTCTTCGACTTCTTCGGCGGCTGCTGGTAACCGCCCACCGGGGCGCCGCCGTACGGGGCGCCGCCCTGCGGGGGCACGCCCGGCTGCTGCGGGTAGCCGTAGGCCGGGGGCTGGCCCTGCGGGGGGACGCCCGGCTGCTGCGGGTAGCCGTAGCCCGGCGCGGGCTGGCCCGGCGGAGGCGGCGGGGCCGGCTGGCCGTACGGGTTCGGCTGCTGCGGCTGGCCGCCGTAAGGATTCGGCTGGCCGTACGGGCCGGGCTGGTTGTAGCTCATGTCGACGTCCCCCTAGAGGATTCTTATCTGCTCCACACATCCTGGCGGAAGCAGGTGACATCCAGGGCGCCGGGGTCCCAGGCGTTACCGAACCACTACGAGATCACCTCCATCGCGGTCCGCAGCGCCCGGGCCCGCTCGGCCAGTTCGGCGGTCGCCGGCGCCTTGTTCTCGATCGGGACGGTCACCGAGACCAGCGAACTGTGGTCGGCCCACATGCACATGGACAGCGTGGCGCCGCCGACGGCGAGCGGTCCGCAGCGCAGCGCGCCGCCCTCCGGCTCACCCGCGTCGTGCTCGGTGATCTGCCCCTCCGGCATCCCCATGTCGCGGAGGGCGGAGGTCAGGGCCTCGCCCGGGTCCTTGTCGGCGAAGGAGCCGTACGCGCCGCTGACCACCAGTTGCGCGGTGCCGCCCTGGTCGGCGTAGACCACGGCCACCCGCTCGACGCCCGGCTGCGCGGCACCCTGTCCCTGCTTGATCGCGTCCACGCGCGGCCCGGACTCCTGCAGCGTCAGCCCCTGGAAGGAGGCGGGCGGCACCAGCTTGTAGCGGCCGGCGTCCTCGGGCGCGTCGGAGCCGAGCAGCGCGCTCATCGCCATCCGGCCGCCGACCAGGGCGGCCACGCCCGCGAGCACCAGGATCGTGGTCCGCAGGGCGCGCTTCTTCTTCGAGGGGGCGGGAGCCACGGTGTAGCCGGGGTGGACCATCGGATCGGCCGTGGGCTGGGACGTCGGGACGGGCTGCGGGGAGATCTCGTTCATGCCCGCATCAGACGGCCCGGGCAGGACCAAGGTCAACGGGTGGCCACTGCGCGGTATCGATTCGTAACGGGGGCGGGCCCGCCCGTATCCTGTGCCCCGTGACCGAGAACACGCAGACACCCAGCAGCCCCCACTCCGAACTGCCGACCCAGTACGCGCCGGCCGAGGTAGAGGGGAAGCTCTACGAGCGCTGGGTGGAGCGGGGTTACTTCACGGCCGACGCCAAGAGCGAGAAGCCCGCGTACACCATCGTCATCCCGCCGCCGAACGTCACCGGCTCCCTCCACCTGGGCCACGCCTTCCAGCACACGCTGATGGACGCCCTGACCCGCCGCAAGCGCATGCAGGGCTTCGAGTCCCTGTGGCTGCCCGGCATGGACCACGCCGGCATCGCCACCCAGAACAAGGTCGAGCAGCAGCTCGCCGAGGAGGGCAAGTCCCGCCACGACCTGGGCCGCGAGGAGTTCGTCGACCGGGTCTGGCAGTGGAAGGAAGAGTACGGCGGCAAGATCCTCGGCCAGATGCGCCGCCTCGGCGACGGCGTCGACTGGTCCCGTGAGCGCTTCACCATGGACGAGGGCCTGTCCCGCGCCGTCCAGACGATCTTCAAGAAGCTCTACGACGACGAGCTGATCTACCGTGCCGAGCGCATCATCAACTGGTGCCCGCGCTGCCTGACCGCCATCTCCGACATCGAGGTGGAGTACCAGGAGGACGCCGGCGAGCTCGTCTCCATCAAGTACGGCGAGGGCGAGGACACCCTCGTCGTCGCCACCACCCGCGCCGAGACGATGCTCGGTGACACGGCCATCGCCGTCCACCCGGACGACGAGCGCTACAAGCACCTGGTCGGCAAGCTCATCAAGCTGCCGCTCACCGACCGCTCCATCCCGGTCGTCGCGGACACGCACGTCGACCCCGAGTTCGGCACCGGCTGCGTCAAGGTGACGCCCGCCCACGACCCGAACGACTTCGCCATCGGGCAGCGCCACGGCCTTCCCAACATGACGATCATGGACGAGCGCGGTGTCATCACCGTCCACGGCCCGTTCCTGGGCCTGGACCGTTTCGAAGCGCGCAGTGCCGTCGTCGGCGCCCTGCGCCAGCAGGGCCGGATCGTCGCCGAGAAGCGTCCGTACGTCCACTCCGTCGGGCACTGCTCGCGCTGCAGCACGACCATCGAGCCCCGCCTGTCCCTCCAGTGGTGGGTCAAGGTCGAGACCCTCGCCAAGGACGCCGGTGACGCGGTCCGCGACGGCCGGGTCAAGATCCACCCGAAGGAGATGGAGCGGCGCTACTTCGACTGGGTCGACAACCTCAACGACTGGTGCATCTCCCGCCAGCTGTGGTGGGGCCACCGCATCCCGGTCTGGTACGGCCCGGACGGTGAAGTCCTCTGCGTCGGCCCCGACGAGCAGCCGCCGACGGGCGAGGGCTGGCACCAGGACACCGACGTCCTGGACACCTGGTTCTCCTCCGGCCTGTGGCCGTTCTCCACGCTCGGCTGGCCGGAGAAGACCCCGGACCTGGCGAAGTTCTACTCCACCGACGTCCTGCTCACCGGCCACGACATCATCTTCTTCTGGGTCGCCCGGATGATGATGTTCGGCCTCTACGCCATGGACGGCGAGGCCCCGTTCAAGACCATCGCCCTGACCGGCCTGGTCCGCGACGAGCGCGGCAAGAAGATGTCGAAGTCCTTCGGCAACGTCGTCGACCCGCTGGACTGGATGGACAAGTACGGCTCCGACGCCGTCCGCTTCACCCTGGCCAAGGGCGCCAACCCGGGCACCGACGTGCCGATCGGCGAGGACTGGGTCCAGGCGTCCCGGAACTTCGCCAACAAGATCTGGAACGCGACCCGCTTCGCGCTGATGAACGGTGCGACGGTCGAGGGCGAGCTGCCGCCGGCCGAGAAGCTGTCCGCCACCGACCGGTGGATCCTGTCCCGCCTGAACAAGACGGTCGCGCAGGTCGACGCGTACTACGAGGACTTCCAGTTCGCCAAGCTCAGCGAGGCGCTGTACCACTTCGCGTGGGACGAGGTCTTCGACTGGTACGTCGAGCTGTCGAAGACCACGTTCTTCGCGGGCGGCGAGGGCGCCGAGGTCTCCGGCCGCGTCCTCGGCGAGGTCCTGGACGTCCTGATGCGCCTGCTGCACCCGGTCGTCCCGTTCGTCACCGAGACCCTGTGGACCACGCTCACCGGCCGCGAGTCCCTCGTGGTCGCCGAGTGGCCCACCGACAGTGGCTTCCGCGACGAGGCCGCCGAGGCCGAGATCGAGAACCTGCAGGCCGTCGTCACCGAGGTCCGACGCTTCCGCGCCGACCAGGGCCTGCAGCCGGGCCAGAAGGTCCCGGCCCGCCTCGACCTGGCCGGTACGCAGCTGGCCGCGCACGAGGCGGCCATCCGCCAGCTGCTGCGCCTCCAGCCGGAGGGCGAGGGCTTCAGCGCCACCGCCACCCTGCCGGTCGCCGGGGCCACGGTCGCGCTGGACCTGTCCGGCACGATCGACGTCGAGGCCGAGCGCAAGCGGCTGACGAAGGACCTCGGCGCCGCCGAGAAGGAGAAGCAGCAGGCGGAGGCCAAGCTCGGCAACGAGGCGTTCCTGGCGAAGGCGCCGGACAACGTGGTCGACAAGATCAAGGGCCGGCTGGCCAAGGCGGAGGCGGACATCGCCCGCATCCAGGCCCAGCTCGCCGCCCTCCCGGCGGCGTAGCCGCCCGCAGTACGAGGCAGGGGCCCGGCACCAACACGGTGCCGGGCCCCTTCGCCGTTCCCGGGCGGGGGCCGTGCGCCGGGGAACGGCCGGCGGCCGTGTGGGCAGTCGTGCCGCCGGGGCGATGGGGGTCCCACCTGCTCGAGCGAAGCCGAGAGCTTGGGGGTGGGGGTCCCCCCGGACGGAGTCTGGGGGAGGTGGGCACACGGCACCCCGGTCCCGCGAGGGCTCGCGCAGCCGCCCCCGCCCCGGGTCCGGCTGCGGTTCGGACCCCGCACCAGGGGCGGGCCGCCCCCGGCGGGGCCGCGGTGACGGACGCCCCGCAGGGGTCAGGTCGCGCGCCGCGAAGCCAGGTGGCGGCGGGCCCGGGGCCAGAGGAGCACGCCGCACAGGAGGGCGGAGCCCAGTGCCGTGCCGGCCAGGCCCGCCTTCAGACCCGGCGGGGTGTACGTACAGGAGATGCGGCTCGCGCCGGATTCGCCCAGCGGAACCCCCAGCAGGCCCTGGTACGAGACCGGCGCGCGGGACGGGCCGCCATCGGCCGAGCAGGACCAGCCGGGCACCGCCGTGGTGCCGACCACGGCCGTGCCGGTCGCGCCGGCCGGCAACTCCGCCGTGACCGAGTGACCGCCGGTCCGGACGGACACCGCGCCCGCCGTGGACTTCAGCTCGGCGATCCGGGCCTCCAGCGCGGCCCCGTCCAGGCAGCCCAGTGCCGCCGCAGGCAGCACCTGCCCGTCCTTCGCCGCCCGCACCGAGAACGAGAACCGCCCGTCCGCCGGCACCGGCCCGAGCTCCTTCATGGCGGCGCTGACCACCGGCGGGTCACCGAGGAAACCCTGCTTCGGGCCCGTCTCCGAGCGCGCGACGCCGTACAGGGAGGGCGCGTGGAGGAGGGCACGCGTCCCCGGCGGGCACTGCGCGGTGAAGGAGGTCCACTGGTCGGCGCCCTCGCCCTGTGCCTTCCGCAGCCGGAAGCCGGAGCCGTCGGCGGTGCGCCCGTCGGCCGGGCCACCGGTGTGGGCCGGCTCCGGGACGGTGTAGACGCGGGCCCCGAGCGCGGCCTGCTGCCGGGCCCACACCGATCCGGCCGGCGCCCCGTACGCCTGGTCGCTGCCCGGTGCCCGCACGGTGACCAGCGGCGGCGCCGGACGCACCGTGGCCCTGATGCCGTCCCGGCCCACCGGCTCCAGCACCGTTCCGATGCCGAGCAGGGCCTGGAGGACCGGGTTCTGGGCGGACTGCAGGTGCCGGCCGCCCATCCGGTAGCCGAGGCCGAGGTCGCGCAGGGCGGTCGCCGTCTCCACGGTCACGTAGCTGCTGTAGTACGAGCCGCCCTGCCCGCCGAGCAGCATGGCGTCGTTGTTGGTGACGAACACTCCGGGACCGTGGTCGGCGCGTCCCGTCCGTGCCCAGTCGGTCCGTCCGGCCAGCGCCCGGCGGGCGTTCTCGCCGAGCTCGGTCATGGTGGTGGCGCGGGCGGGGCCGCGGTCCCGGGGGTCGTGCAGTACCGCGATGCCGTACACCGCGTACGCCGTGCTCGCGAACACCGTCCCGGCGAGCAGTCCGACGACCGCGATCCGGCCGGGCCGCCGCAGGCCGCGCGCGTACACCGTCAGCAGGGCGGTGACGGCCGTCCCGCCGAGCAGCGCCACCGTCAGGGCGTAGTCGTTGACGGGCTGCTGGTCGTGCGTCAGCAGCACCAGTGCGGCGAGGAGTCCGGCGCCGCCGGCCAGCGCGCGGACCCGAGGCATGTGGGCGAGGCAGATCCACGCGGCCATCGCCATCAGGCCGCTGAGGACGAAGGACTCGCGGAAGGGTGCGCCGTGCGGGAGGGTCAGACCCTGCCAGAGCTTCGCCGTCGGGGTGATGACGAAGGAGACGGCGGTGAGCAGCAGCAGGGCCAGCCAGCCGGCCCGTTCCCGGGGGCGCACCTTCGACTGGAAGGGCAGCGCCAGCACCAGCAGCAGGGTGAGGATGCCCGCGAACACGTTCGGGGCGGGGTACTTGGGCAGGGTGCCCGGTATGAGCATGGCCAGGTAGGTGAGCGGCTCGGTGTCCACGCTGACCACGAAGCGGTCGGTGGGCTGCGACTGTGCGTTGGCCAGCCCGCACACCAGGACGGCGGGCGCGGCCAGCAGCAGCCCGGTGCCGGTCGTCAGGGCGGCCCGGAGGAGTACCCGGCCACGGGTCCGCCCGTCGGTGTCGGCCAGGGCCAGCCGGAGTCCGAGCACCAGCGCGGCGGCCATGGTGGCCATGGCCGCGGTGTAGAAGTTGCCGACCCAGCAGACGGCGACGGCGAGGCTGCCGAGCACCGGGCGGCGGCCGGTCAGTGCCCAGTCCGCCGCCAGCCCCAGCAGCGGCAGGGAGACCAGGCCCCAGGTCCACATGGGGACGACGGTGCCTTCGACCACGCCCCAGCCGCAGACCGCGTAGCCGGTGGCGAGCAGGGCGCGCAGCCAGGGCGATCCGGGCCGCAGCCGGCCGAGGAAGACGGTCATCAGGGCGGCCGCCAGGCCCATGCTGCACAGGCTGACGACGTAGACGACGAGTTCGCCCTGGTTGCGGCCGAACAGCCCGGCGAGCCAGGAGAAAGGATTCGTCAGATAGGTGAGGAAGTCGCCGAGGAAGCCGACGCCGTATCCGCTCTGCCAGGTGAAGAACAGGTCGCCCTGTGCGGTGCCGTGCTGAAGGTCCCACAGATACGTGTGGAAGGGCACGTACTGGTGCCGCAGGTCGTTGACGGCGCGCGGGGCGGGCCCGAACGGGTAGGTGCCATGGGCCGCGAGACCCGCGCAGTACGCCGCCATGGAAAGGAAGGCGGCCGTGAGTGCGGCCAGTGCTTCGCGGCGGGCGCGTGCCCGGCCGTCGGCTGTCGCGGGACCGGCAGGCCCCAGGAGACGCCCGGCCGCACGGAGTTTTGCGGCAGGCGTTATCGCAGCGGTGATCATGAAGTTGTGTCCTTCAGCCTTTGCGTCGGTTCCCCCCGGCCGGCTCAAAGGCCGTCGGCTAGCGGCATCTTATGTATTCCGCTGAAAAATCCGGTTACCGGACGACGGCAATGCGGCCATGATCACGGTGTCGCGGAGCGCGGCCGGCGCGAGGCGTCGAGGGTGCGGGCGCAGGGAGGGCGCGGGCGCACCGCCCGCCCGTCTGGTTGCCCGACCTCCCGGCCGTCCGGCCGCTCGATCGACCGGGTGGACGGTAAAGCCGAACGTGACAGCTCCCAGCTCCCCGCCCCCCCCCGCTCTCGCCCCCCCGCTCTCGCCCCCCCGCTCTCGCCCCCCCGCTCCCGCCCCTCGCCCCCCGCGACACCTCGTCCGGCCCGCCCCCACCTGTCCGGAAGTGCCGCATATCACGGTTTTCGCCCGCCGTGCGCAGCTCATCCGCAGTCCCGACCACGGATGATGGATGGCATGCACCCCAAGCCCCTCGCCCCGGCGCTCCAGACGGTCACCGCCGCGGGCCGCCGGATCGCCGCGAGCCGGGCCGGGTCGCCCCGCGTGCTCGACGCCCTCACCGCGATCGGCTGCCTCGCCCTGATGGCCCTGGACCTGCCGGGCCTGGCCGCCGCCGACAACTCGCTGAACGGCCCGACCGCCGCGCTCGTCCTCGCCGCCGGCGCCGCCACCCTGCTGGTCCGGCGCAGCCTGCCCTGGCTGTCGCTCGCCGTCGCCCTGCTGTTCATCGGCTGGCTGCACGAGCTCACGCTGATCCAGTTCGCCCTGTACTCCGTGGGCCGCTACCGGGGCCGCCGGGCCGGCGTCCTCGCCACCGCCGGGTACATCGTCTTCTGCCTGGCCCTGTTCAACCTGCCGGGCTGGCCCCTGGACCACGCGAGGACCCTCAGTGCCTTCCTCGGCCTGGTGGTGCCCATCGGCGTCCTCGCCTCGGCCGTCGGCATCGCCGCGTACCGGCAGGACCTGGTCCGGGAGCTCGACGCCCGGCGGGCCGAGTCCGCCGTGCTCCAGGCCGTGCAGCAGGAGCGGACCTCCGTCGCGCGCGACGTCCACGACTTCGTCGGCCGTGAGCTGACCCTGCTCACCGTCCGCTCGGAGGTGCTCTCCCTGCGGGCGCGCGAGACGGCGTACGCGAAGGACTTCGACGAGCTCGCCGACACGGCCCGCCGGGCCCACCTCGTCCTCAACGAGATCATCGTGCAGCGCGGCGACCCGGCCGCCACCCCCGGTGTGAACGGGCTGTCCGCGCTGGCCGAGCAGAGCGGCCGGGCGGGCTCCCCGGTCCGTCTGCACCTCGACCCCGGCGTGCACGCCCTCTCCCCGCTGCGTCAGGCCGCCGTCTACCGGGTGGTCCAGGAATGCCTGACCAACGCGGCCAAGCACGCCCGCGGCGAGACCGTCGACGTACGCATCTCCGCCGACGGCCCGCAGCTGCGGATCGCCGTCGGCAACGGCCTCCCCGCGCGCACACCGGGCCGCGCCCCGGTCTCGGCCGGATCCGGCACGGCCAGCATGGCCGAACGCGTCCGCAGCCTGGGCGGCACCCTGACCGCCACCCGCACGGCCCACCGGTACGAGGTGGTCGCCATCCTGCCCTGCTCCTGAATCCGTGCGGACCCACGCCCCGGGCCCGGCCCGGCCGCGGCCCCCTCCGCCCGCCCGCCCCGGCAGCGGCGCGCCGCCCGTCCGTAGACTGGACCCGTGAGTGAGCAGCAGCCCGAGCCCAGTGACGATCGCTTCGACGAGTTCGACGAGATCGTGGCCGAAGAAACCGACCGCGACCCGGACCTGGCGGTGATCGAAGCGGGCAGCCGCACCCTGCGCGCCCAGGCCGGCGCCCCGCAGGGCGACCCCGTGCCCGCCCTGCCCACCGACCCCGAGCTGGTCAAGGCGCTGCGCGAGGTGGAGCAGGAGCTGTCCACCCGCTGGGGCGAGACCAAGCTGGAGCCCTCCGTCCGGCGCATCGCCGCACTGATGGACGTCCTCGGCGAGCCGCAGCGCTCGTACCCGACCATCCACGTCACCGGCACCAACGGCAAGACCAGCACCTCCCGCATGATCGAGGCCCTGCTGAACGCCTTCGAGCTGCGCACCGGCCGCTACACCAGCCCGCACGTGCAGCTGGTCACCGAGCGGATCAGCCTGGACGGCGGCCCGATCAGCGTCGAGCGCTTCGTCGAGACGTACCGGGACATCAAGCCGTACGTGGAGATGGTCGACGCCTCGCAGGACTACCGGCTGTCCTTCTTCGAGGTGCTCACCGGCATGGCCTACGCCGCCTTCGCCGACGCCCCGGTGGACGCGGCCGTGATCGAGGTCGGCATGGGCGGCACCTGGGACGCCACCAACGTCATCGACGCCTCGGTCGCCGTGGTCACCCCGATCAGCCTGGACCACACCGACCGGCTCGGCGGCACTCCCGGCGAGATCGCGGAGGAGAAGGGCGGCGTCATCAAGCAGGGCGCCACCGTGATCCTGGCCCAGCAGCCGGTGGACGCGGCTCAGGTGCTGCTGAAGAAGGCCGTCGAGGTGGACGCCACCGTGGCCCGCGAGGGCATGGAGTTCGGCGTGGTCGCCCGGGAGGTCGCGGTCGGCGGGCAGCAGCTCACGCTGCGCGGCCTGGGCGGCGAGTACGAGGACGTCTTCCTCCCGCTGTACGGCGCGCACATGGCGGCCAACGCGGCGGTGGCGCTGGCGGCCGTGGAGGCGTTCTTCGGCATCGGCGCGGAGCACGCGCGGCCGCTGGACATCGACACGGTCCGCAAGGCCTTCGCATCGGTGACCTCCCCCGGCCGGATGGAGGTCGTCCGGCGCAGCCCCACGGTGATCCTGGACGCGGCGCACAACCCGGCGGGCGCGCTCGCCACTGCGGAGGCCGTCACCGAGTCCTTCGGGTTCAGCCGGCTGATCGGCGTGGTCGGCACCAGCGAGGGCAAGGACGTCCGGGGCGTCCTGGAGGCCTTCGAGCCGATCTTCGCGGAGGTGGTCATCACGGCGAACGCCACCCACCGGGCGCTGGACGCCGACGAGCTCGCGGCCATCGCGGTCGAGGTCTTCGGCGCCGACCGGGTGCAGGTGGAGCCGCGTCTGGACGACGCCCTGGAGGCGGCGATCACCCTGGCCGAGGAAGAAGCGGAATACGGAGGGGCCGGTGTCCTGGTGACCGGTTCCGTGATGACGGTGGGCGAAGCCCGCCTGCTGCTGAAGAGGGGCTGAGCCAACCGTGCGTACCCTGTGCGCCTCCACGCTGATCGGCGAGTTCTTCGTGATCGGCTTCGCCGGGCTGGTCGCCATGAAGGGCGATCTGTCGCAGGCCACCGTCTGGGCCGTGTGCGGGGCCGGCATGCTGCTGTCGCTTCTGCTGTGCGGGATGCTGTCGCGGCCCGGTGCCGTGCAGATCGGCTGGGCGCTGCAGATCGGGCTGGTCCTGAGCGGCTTCGTCGTGCCGACGATGTTCTTCCTGGGCGCGGTCTTCGCGGCCCTGTGGTGGTGCTCGGTGCACTACGGCCGCAAGGTGGACGCGGCCAAGGCCCGCTGGGCCGCGCAGCAGCAGGACCAGGGCGAGGCCCCGGCCGGGGCGTAGGGGGCGTCCGGGGGACACCCCCGGCCCCGCCCCCTGTAGCCTCGTACGACCGCACCCGTATGCCGCAAGGAGCCGTACCCATGACCCAGCGCACTCTCGTCATCCTCAAGCCCGACGCCGTCCGGCGGGGTCTGATCGGCGAGATCATCGGCCGCATCGAGCGCAAGGCCGGCTGGACCATCCCGGCGATGGAGCTGCGCACCCTGGACGAGGAGACCCTCGAGGCCCACTACGGGGAGCACAAGGGCAAGCCCTTCTACGAGCCCCTGATGGGCTTCATGGCGAGCGGCCCGGTCGTCGTCCTCGTGGTGGAAGGGGAGCGCGCGATCGAGGGCCTGCGCACGCTCGCCGGTCCCACCGACCCGATCGCCGCAGCTCCCGGCTCCATCCGGGGTGACTTCGGCACGATCGTCCGTGAGAACCTCATCCACGCCTCCGACGGCGAGGAGTCCGCGGAGCGCGAGCTGAAGCTGTTCTTCCCCTCGCTGTAACGGGGGAGCGGTGCGGCGGCCGGACCGGCGTAACGATCGGACCGGTATAACGGTCGGAGCACCCCGGAGAGCACTCCTCTCTGACTGAACATCAGCCGAATAGCGCTCATGACCTGGGGCGACCGAAGTAATTTCGGTCGCCCTTCGGTATTCCCGGGCCCTGGCGGGAACGCATGGGCAGACCACGACGTCAGCACAGATGGGGGCGGAAGCCGTTCCGGCGGCCCCGCGTCACCCGAAGCGGAGTCCCGTCGCGCAAGTGCTCAGGTCCGGCACTACGATGGGGCCTCCACCCACACCCACCTCGCCGACCTGACAGCAGCCGCTATCAACTGGAAGGCCAGACGCTCCTCATGGGGAACAAGGGGAACTCAATGTCGTTCATCGGCCGTGACATGGCTGTCGACCTCGGGACCGCCAACACGCTGGTGTACGTGAGGGGCCGGGGGATCGTCCTGAACGAGCCTTCCGTCGTCGCCATCAACACGAACACCGGCGGCATCCTGGCGGTCGGATCCGAGGCGAAGAAGATGATCGGCCGGACGCCCGGCAACATCGTCGCCGTACGCCCCCTCAAGGACGGCGTGATCGCCGACTTCGAGATCACCGAGCGCATGCTGCGCTACTTCATCCTCAAGATCCACAAGCGCCGTTACCTGGCCCGCCCGCGCGTCGTGGTCTGCGTCCCCTCCGGCATCACCGGGGTCGAGCGCCGCGCCGTCATCGAGGCGTCCACCCAGGCCGGCGCCCGTCAGGTGCACATCATCGAGGAGCCCATGGCCGCCGCCATCGGCTCCGGCCTCCCCGTCCACGAGGCGACCGGCAACATGGTCGTGGACATCGGCGGCGGCACCACCGAGGTCGCCGTCATCTCACTCGGCGGAATCGTCACGGCACAGTCCATCCGGGTGGCCGGCGACGAGCTCGACAACGCGATCATCCAGCACATCAAGAAGGAGTACAGCCTCCTCCTCGGTGAGCGGACCGCCGAGCAGATCAAGATCACCATCGGTTCGGCCTACGACCTCGACAAGGACGAGCACACCGAAATCCGCGGCCGCGACCTGGTCTCCGGCCTCCCCAAGACGGTCGTCATCTCGGCCGCCGAGGTCCGCAAGGCCATCGAGGAGCCGGTCAACGCCATCGTCGACGCCGTCAAGACCACCCTCGACAAGTGCCCGCCGGAGCTCTCCGGCGACATCATGGACCGCGGCATCGTGCTCACCGGCGGCGGCGCGCTCCTGCGGGGCCTCGACGAGCGGCTCCGCCGGGAGACCGGCATGCCCATCCACATCGCCGAGGACCCCCTCGACTCCGTCGCGCTCGGCTCCGGCAAGTGCGTGGAGGAGTTCGAGGCCCTCCAGCAGGTACTGGACGCCCAGCCCCGGCGGTGAACGGACCCCCACATCCAGGGGACCCGCGGAACACCAGGATCCGCCGTACGGGTGCTGCCGCTCCCGTACGGCGGATCGTTGATATACAGGCAGGGAAACCGGTGGAACCACCGGCTCCACCAGAGCCGGTCGCCAAGCCGGCACGGATCACAACGGAAGGCACGGCCGCCGCACGTGAGGGACACACGAGAGAGCCGGCTGCTCCTGGTACTGCTGGTCGCCATCGCGTTCGCACTGATCACGGTGGACATCCGGGCGGGTGAGGAGTCACCGGTCGACGGTGCCCGGCAGGCCGCCGCCGCGGTCTTCGGCCCGGTCGAGAAGGGCGTCGCGACCGCCGTCGACCCGGTCGCCAACGCCATAGGGGCAGTACGGGACTCCGGCGAACGGCACAACCGCATCAGCGTGCTGGAGCGCGAGAACGCGGCCCTCAAAGCCAAGCTCGGCAGTGACGACCGCAACCGCAGCCGCATCGGCGAACTCGACGGCATGCTCAAGCGGGCCGGAGCCGGCCAGTACGGCATCAAGGGCGCCGAGGTCATCGCCATAGGGGCGGCCCAGGGCTTCTCCTGGACGGTCACCATCGACGCCGGCACCAAGGACGGCATCCAGCGCGACATGACCGTCCTCAACGGCGACGGACTGGTCGGCCGGGTCACCACCGTCGGCCCCGACACCGCCACCGTGCTGCTCGCCAGCGACCCCGACTTCACCGTCGGCACCCGCCTGGAGAAGACCGGCGAACTCGGCTTCGCCACCGGACAGGGCGACCGCCCCCTGTCCGTCCAGATGCTCAACGGCCGCGCCAAGGTCAGCCCCGGCGACCGCCTGGTCACCTTCGGCTCCAGCGCCAACAAGCCCTTCGTGCCCGGCGTCCCGCTCGGCGAGGTCGTCCGCGTCGACCCCTCCGGCGGCGGACTCACCCGGACCGTCCACGTCCGCCCCTTCGTCGGCTTCTCCCGGCTCGACATCGTCGGCGTGGTCGTCGTACCGCCCCGCCAGGACCCGCGCGACGCCGTCCTGCCGCCCAAGCCGGAACCCCCCAAGCCCACCCCGACGGTCACCGTCACGGTGACGCCCTCCGCGAGCGTCTCCGGCCGCCCGGCGGACGAAGAGGAGAGCTGAGCCATGCGCTTCAACCGGATCCTGCTCTCCGGCACCCTCGTCGTGGTCGCCCTGGTCATCCAGGTCACCGTCCTCGGACGGCTCCAACTGCCCGGCGCCGTGCCCGACCTGATGCTGCTCACCGTGGTCTCCCTGTCCCTGGTGTACGGGCCGACCTCCGGCGCCCTGCTCGGCTTCGGCGCCGGACTCCTCGCCGACCTCGCCCCGCCCGCCGACCACGCCGTCGGCCGCTACGCCCTCGTCCTGTGCGTCGTCGGCTACGCCGCCGGCCTCGCCCGCCCCGACAAGGGCCGCTTCCGGTCCGCCTGGGGCCCCATGCTCACGGTGCTCGCCGCGGCCCTCGGCTCCGTCCTGCTCTACGTCGGCGTGGGCGTCCTGGTCGGCGACACCGCCGAACGCCACGTCGGCCTCGGCGGGCTGCTGTTCAGCGCCGTCCTCTACGACCTGCTGCTCGCCCCGTTCACCGTGCCGTTCATCATGGCGCTGGCCCGGCGCGCCGAGAGCGACCCGATGGCCGTGGAAGCCAACGCCGGTGCACCGCAGGGCACCGACGTCTCCTCCGGCTGGCTGGCCGGCGGCACCGGCCTGCGCATCGGCAGCCCGCGCGGCGGCCTCCGCCTGCGGACGGCCCGCGGCCGCGCCAACCGGGCCGGGCGGATAAAGGGCGTCAAAGGCGTGAAGAGCGTCAAGAAGCTGTGACGGGGGAACACGACGCATGACCAACATCCCGGAGACCGGCCGCACCCCCCGGGTGCAGATCCGTCTCGTCATCATCCAGGTGCTCGTGTTCTCCCTGCTGCTCACGCTCGGCGGACGGCTCTGGTACCTGCAGATCCGCCAGGGCCACGAGTACGCCCACGCGGCCCGCAGCAACCACGTCCAGCGGGTGGTGCAGCCCGCCGTGCGCGGCACCATCCTCGACGCCCGCGGCGTACCCATCGCCGACAACGAGACCCGCCTGGTCGTCTCGGCCTCCCGCACCGAGCTGATGAAGATAAAGGACAGGGGGAAGGCGGTCCTGACCCGCCTCGCCGGGGTCCTGGGCATGAAGCCGCAGGACGTCATGGACAAGATCCGGCTCTGCGACTCCAAGACCCCCAAGCCCTGCTGGAACGGCTCCCCGTACCAGCCGATCCCGGTCACCCTGGAAGCCACCACCCAGCAGGCCCTCACGATCCGCGAACGCCCCGAGGACTTCCCCGGCATCACCGCCGAGCCCACCGCGGTGCGCCGCTATCCCGCGCCCGGCGGGGCCCGCACCGCACAGGTGCTCGGCTACCTCTCCCCGGTCACCGACGACGAGATCCAGAAGGCCAAGGACACCGACTCGCCGCACCTGCGCTCGGACCAGGTGGGCCGCTCCGGCATCGAACGCACCTACGACAAGCAGCTGCGCGGCAAGGCACAGGTCACCTCCTACGAGGTCGACAACCTCGGCCGCGTCATGGGCCAGACCCAGTCCGACCCGGGCGTGGCCGGCTCCACCCTGGTCACCAGCATCGACGCCCGGGTCCAGGCCGTCGCCGAGTACGAGCTCGCCCAGGCCATGAAGGTCGTCCGCAACGAGACGGACAAGATCACCGGCCGCAAGTACGAGGCCGACTCGGGCGCCGTCGTCGTCATGGAGACCAAGACCGGCCGCGTGGTCGCCATGGCCTCCCAGCCCGACTACGACCCCAACGCCTGGGTCGGCGGCATCTCCGCCCAGGACTACGCCCGGCTGACCAGCAAGAACTCCAACTACCCGCTGCTCAACCGGGCCATCCAGGGCCAGGCCCCCGCAGGCTCCATCTTCAAGGTGGTGTCCGCGAGCGCCGCCGTGCGCGCCGGCTACGCCTTCGACGACAAGTACAACTGCAGCGCTTCCTACAACATGGGCGGCCGCAGCTTCGCGAACTTCGAGTCCAAGGGCCACGGCCCCATCAGCCTCGGCGAAGCCCTCAAGTTCTCCTGCAACACCGTCTTCTACGCCCTCGGGCACAAGGAGTGGCAGCGCGACGGCGGCCTGAGCCCCAAGAAGGACGCCCACGACTGGTTCTACCGGACGGCCCGTGAATTCGGACTCGGCTCCGAGACCGGCATCGACCTGCCGAACGAGGTCACCGGCCGGATCCCCGACCGCCACTGGAAGAAGAGCTTCTGGGAGGCCAACAAGGACGCCTGGTGCCGTGAGGGCAAGAAGGGCGGCACCTACGTCGAGCAGATCGCGTACGAGAACTGCCTCGAAGGCAACCAACTGAAGGCCTTCGACAGCATCAACTTCGCCATCGGCCAGGGTGACGTCCTGGTCACCCCCATCCAGATGGCCTCCATCTACGGCGCCATCAGCAACGGCGGCACCCTCTACCACCCCATCGTCGGCAAGGCCGTGATCGGCCCCGACGGCACGGTGGAGGAGGTCAAGCCCAGGTTCCACGCGAAGCTGCCGGTCGACGCCAAGACCATCTCCGACCTCGACAAGGGCCTGAAGTCCGTCGTCGAGCCCGGCGGCACCGCCGCATGGCGGTTCGGCGGCTGGCCGCAGGACAAGATCCCGATGCACGCCAAGACCGGCACCGCCCAGGTCTACGGCAAGCAGACCACCTCCTGGCTGGCGACCTACACCCAGGACTTCACCATCGTGATGACGATCTCCCAGGCCGGTACCGGCTCCGGCGCCTCGGGTCCCGCCGTCCGCAACATCTACAACGCCATGTACGGCCTCACCATGGAGGGCAAGCCGAACGGCAAGCCCCTGCTGCCGAAGCCGGAGGCGAAGCTGCCCACGGTCCAGCCCGACGGCACCATCCAGGCCCCGGAGGTCAAGCCCTACGTGCCGCCGACCCCGGAGGATCTGACGCCCGGACTCGCCGGTCCCCCCGCCCCGCCCCGACATCTGCAGGACTGAGCCGAAGATGCCGACCGCCAACAAGTTCTCCGTATCCCGGTACGCGCCGCGCAAAGGGCCGATGGCCCGCCTGACGGCCCGCGACTCGGTCCTGCGCCGGCTCGACTGGCCGATACTGCTCTCGGCCCTCGCGCTGTCGCTGATCGGCGCCCTGCTGGTGTGGTCCGCCACCCGCAACCGGGACACCCTCAACCAGGGCGACCCGCAGTACTTCCTCTGGCGCCACCTGCTCAACACCGGCATCGGCCTGGTGCTGATGATCGGCACGGTCTGGCTCGGCCACCGCACCCTGCGCGGCGCGGTGCCGGTCCTCTACGGGCTCTCGCTGCTCCTGGTGTCGGCCGTGCTCACCCCGCTCGGCGCCACCATCAACGGCGCCCACGCCTGGATCGTGATCGGCGGCGGCTTCTCCCTCCAGCCCTCCGAGTTCGTCAAGGTCACGATCATCCTGGTGATGGCGATGCTGCTGGCCTCCCGCGTGGACGCCGGCGACCTGGACCATCCCGAGCACCGGACCGTGGTCAAGGCGCTGTGCCTGGCCGCCGCCCCCATGGGCATCGTCATGCTGATGCCCGACCTCGGCTCGGTCATGGTCATGGTGGTGATCGTGCTCGGAGTGCTGCTGGCCTCCGGCGCCTCCAACCGCTGGGTGCTGGGCCTGGTGGGCTCCGGCATCGCCGGCGCGGTGCTGGTCTGGCAGCTGGGCGTGCTCGACGAGTACCAGATCAACCGCTTCGCCGCCTTCGCCAACCCCGAGCTCGACCCCTCGGGCGCCGGCTACAACACCAACCAGGCGCGGATCGCGATCGGCGGCGGCGGACTGCTGGGCTCGGGCCTGTTCAAGGGCCCGCAGACCGTCGGACAGTTCGTGCCCGAGCAGCAGACCGACTTCGTGTTCACGGTGGCGGGGGAGGAGCTGGGCTTCGTCGGCGGCCTGGCCATCCTCGGGCTGCTCGCCGTGGTGCTGTGGCGGGCCTGCGTGATCGCCCGGGAGACCACCGAGCTGTACGGGACGATCGTGGCGGCCGGGATCATCGCCTGGTTCTCCTTCCAGGCCTTCGAGAACATCGGCATGAACCTCGGCATCATGCCGGTGGCCGGCCTGCCGCTCCCGTTCGTCTCCTACGGCGGCTCCTCGATGTTCGCCGTCTGGGTGGCGATCGGCCTGCTCCAGTCGATCCGCGTGCAGCGGCCGCTGTCGGCGTAGCGGCGTACCCGCCCGCCGTAAGCACACCGGGACACCGCCGGTGTGCTGCTCGGACCCGCTCCGCCGGGGCCCGGGCAGCACGGCCGGGCCCGGCCGGACCGGACCCGCTTCCGACGGATCTCCGCCGAATCTCCCGTTCACCACCGCGTTCCGCCCCGTTCAGGACTACGTTCGATGCATGGCGGACACGAAGCGCGAGATCGAGCGGAAATTCGAGTTCACGAAGCCCAAGGCGGAACGGCGCGGGGTACCGGACCTGACGGGCACGGCCGGCATCGCGGCCGTACACGACCAGGGCACCGCCGACCTCGACGCCGTCTACTACGACACCCCCGACCGTCGGCTCGCCGCCGACGGCCTGACCCTGCGCCGCCGCACCGGCGGCGAGGACGCCGGCTGGCACCTCAAACTCCCCGTCGCCCCCGGAGTCCGCGACGAGGTCCGGGCCGAGCTCAGCGACACCCTGCCCGGCCCCCTCGCCGCCCTGGTCCGCTCCCGCGTCCGCGACGGCCGGCTGGAACCCCAGGTCCGGCTGCTCTCCTCGCGCCGGATCAGCCACCTCCTCGACGCCGACGGAACCCTCCTCGCCGAACTCAGCACCGACACCGTCACCGCCGAACGCGAGGACACCACCGCCGCCTGGACCGAGGTCGAGGTGGAACTCGCCGACGACACCGACCCCGCCCTGCTCGACGCCGTCGAGGAGAGGTTCAGGAAGGCCGGGCTCAAGGTCTCCGACGCCCCCTCCAAACTCGCCCGCGCCCTCGCCGAGACCGGAGCCGAACCCCCCTCGCGCCCCCGCCCCGACCCGGGCGACGGGACGGCCGGCGCGTACGTGCTGGCGTACCTCCGCGAGCAGCTCGACGCCCTGATCGCCTACGACCCGGCCGTACGCCGCGACCAGCCCGACTCGGTGCACCAGATGCGGGTCGCCGCCCGCCGCATGCGCAGCGCCTTCAAGACCTACCGCAAGGTCCTCGACCGCGAGGTCACCGACCCCGTCGGCGAGGAGCTGCGGTGGCTCGGCCAGGAACTCGGCGTCGACCGCGACCAGGAGGTCCTCCACGAGCACTTCCAGGCCGTGTTCGCCGAACTCCCCCGCACCCTCGTCTCCGGCCCCGTCCGCCGCCGCCTGCGCACCTGGAACAAGACCCGCCGCTCCGACTCCCGCCGCCAGGCCCTCGCCGTCCTCGACAGCGACCGCCACCTCGCCCTCCTCGACACCCTGGAGGGCCTGCTCGCCGACCCGCCCCTGCGGTCCGGCGCCGGGAAGCCGGCCGCGAAGGCCCTCCCCAAGGCCGTCCTGCGCGACTACGGCCGCCTCGCCGCCCGCGTCGACCACGCCCTGTCCCTGGAACCGGGGGAGCAGCGCGACCACGCCCTGCACGACGCCCGGAAGGCCGCCAAACGCGCCCGCTACGCCGCCGAGGCCGCCGAACCCGCGCTCGGCAAACCCGCCAAGAAGCTCGCCAAGGCCATGAAGTCCGTCCAGAGCCTGCTCGGCGAACACCAGGACAGCGTGGTCGCCCGGGCCTCCCTGCTCGACCTGGCCCACCAGGCCAACGGTGCCGGCGAGCCCTCCTTCACCTGGGGCCTCCTGCACGGCCGCGAGGAAGCCCGGGCGGAGCGCAGCGAGAACCGGCTCCCGGAAGTCTGGGCCGAGGCCTCGGACCCCGCCCTGCGGAGCGCCCTGGGCTGACCGCGGCGGGCAGGGGGCGGGCGCGGCGGCCGTTGATCAACGCCGACAGGGGCCGTCCGGGGCTCGGGTACCCTGGAATGTCTCCCCCTGCCCGCTTCACGAAAGTCGCGTGATGTCCGAGTCGGTCTTCCCCCAGCTCGAAGCGCTGCTCCCGCATGTGCAGAAGCCCATCCAGTACGTCGGCGGTGAACTCAACTCCACCGTCAAGCCCTGGGAGAGCTGTGACGTCCGCTGGGCGCTCATGTACCCGGACGCGTACGAGGTCGGGCTGCCCAACCAGGGCGTCATGATCCTCTACGAGGTGCTCAACGAGCGCGAGGGCGTCCTGGCCGAGCGCACCTACAGCGTGTGGCCCGACCTGGAGGCCCTGATGCGCGAGCACCGGGTCCCCCAGTTCACCGTGGACTCCCACCGCCCGGTGTCGGCCTTCGACGTGTTCGGCCTGTCCTTCTCCACGGAGCTGGGCTACACGAACATGCTCACCGCCCTGGACCTGGCGGGCATCCCGCTGGAGTCCAAGGACCGCACCGTCGACCACCCGATCGTCCTGGCGGGCGGCCACGCCGCCTTCAACCCGGAGCCGATCGCGGACTTCATCGACGCGGCGATCATCGGCGACGGCGAGCAGGCCGTGCTCGACATGACCGAGATCATCCGCGCCTGGAAGGCGGAGGGCCGCCCCGGCGGCCGCGACGAGGTCCTGCTCCGCCTGGCCAAGACCGGTGCGGTCTACATCCCGCGCTTCTACGACGTCGAGTACCTGCCGGACGGCCGTATCGCCCGCGTGGTGCCCAACCGCTCCGGCGTGCCGTGGCGCGTGTCCAAGCACACCGTCATGGACCTCGACGAGTGGCCGTACCCCAAGCAGCCCCTCGTCCCCCTCGCCGAGACGGTCCACGAGCGGATGTCCGTCGAGATCTTCCGCGGCTGTACCCGCGGTTGCCGTTTCTGCCAGGCCGGCATGATCACGCGCCCCGTGCGGGAGCGAAGCATCACCGGCATCGGCGAGATGGTGGACCGCGGTCTGAAGGCCACCGGCTTTGAGGAGGTCGGCCTCCTCTCCCTGTCCTCCGCGGACCACACGGAGATCGCCGACATCGCCAAGGGCCTCGCGGACCGCTACGAGGAAGACAAGATCGGCCTCTCCCTGCCCTCCACCCGGGTGGACGCCTTCAACGTCGACCTGGCCAACGAGCTGACCCGCAACGGCCGCCGGTCGGGCCTCACCTTCGCCCCCGAGGGCGGCTCCGAGCGCATGCGCAAGGTCATCAACAAGATGGTCTCGGAGGAGGACCTGATCCGTACGGTCGCCACGGCGTACGGCAACGGCTGGCGCCAGGTGAAGCTGTACTTCATGTGCGGCCTGCCCACGGAGACCGACGAGGACGTCCTCCAGATCGGCGACATGGCCGTCAACGTGATCGCCAAGGGCCGCGAGGTCTCCGGCCAGAACGACATCCGCTGCACGGTTTCCATCGGCGGTTTCGTGCCCAAGCCGCACACCCCGTTCCAGTGGGCCCCCCAGCTCTCCGCCGAGGAGACGGACGCCCGCCTGGAGAAGCTCCGGGACAAGATCCGCGGCGACAAGAAGTACGGCCGCTCCATCGGCTTCCGCTACCACGACGGCAAGCCGGGCATCGTCGAGGGGCTCCTCTCCCGCGGCGACCGCCGCATCGGCGACGTCATCCGCGCCGTCTACGAGGGCGGTGGCCGCTTCGACGGCTGGCGCGAGCACTTCTCGTACGACCGCTGGATGCAGGCGGCCGAGAAGACCCTGCCCGAGTACGGCGTGGACGTCGCCTGGTACACCACCCGCGAGCGCACCTACGAGGAAGTCCTCCCCTGGGACCACCTGGACTCCGGCCTCGACAAGGACTGGCTCTGGGAGGACTGGCAGGACGCCCTCGACGAGACCGAGGTCGAGGACTGCCGCTGGACCCCGTGCTTCGACTGCGGCGTGTGTCCTCAGCTCGGACTCGACATTCAGATCGGCCCCACCGGCAAGAAGCTCCTGCCGCTTGAGGTCAAGAAGTAGCCGTGACCAGCGGCGATGCCGTCCTGAGGATGGCTGAGAAGCTCGCTGGCATGAGGAGGCGGAGCGTTCCGAGATCCTGAGAGGGCTCGGGACGAAGGAGCGCGAGCAGGCTCCCCGCCCTGTGCGGCGCACGCCGCTTCCTGCTCCTCGGCAAGATGCGGGCATCGTCTCGGCGGTCGAGTGGGTGTAGCTGAACAGAGGCGTCCGGGCCCTAAGGGTCCGGGCGCCTTCTGCGTGGCGCCGATGAACAGCATCAGGTCGGATCGGGGTGAACACGCCCTCTTGACCCTCAGGTTCCGACAGAGCTGCAACATCCTGCTTCGGATGCACGGGACCGGCCACTGATGGACATGCGGACGTGGAGGGACGCCAGGGCTCAGGCGACGGACGCGACGGAGTCCATACGCGCGGCACTCGCCGCGCTCGGAGTTCCCGAGTCCGCATGGAGCAGCGTCCGGCCCGTAGTGACGCACACCGGGCAGGCTGCCTTGAACTCCCGTGCCAGAGTGAGCGCCTTCCCCAGCTCCGGCCGCTCCTTCACGCGGGTGCTGATCTTCTCCGAGAACACCCTGGACAGTGGGCATGCGGGCGGCTTTTTGGTGATTTAGCATGGAGTGACCAGTCGATTACTGTTCGTGCGCGAAAGCAGGGGAACGTCATGTACATGATGCGCGAGGTATATCAAGCTGAACGCGGGAAGGCACCGGAGATCGTCGCGGCGTTCAAGACCCTCACCAAGATGTTCGAAGAGGCCGGGTACGCGAACCGGCGAATCTACGTCGATTACGCCGGTCCCATGGATACGGTCGTCTGTCAATGGGAGTTCGACAGCCTCGACCAGTACTTCACCATGGAGCGAGGGTCCTTCGCGGATCCAAACGCCCAGTCACTGATCGATACGCTCAACAGCAACGCGGTATCCGGCTACAAGGAGATCTACGAGGTCATCCAGTAGCGGATCACCGGGGCGACAGAGGTCACCGTCACCCGCGCGTTCCCGGACCCGACGAGCGGCCACACCACTCAGCCGGACGCCATCCGGTGGGGCGCTGCTGCGCCTCTGCCTGACCGCCTGTCGTTGGGTGCGGGGTGACCCCTTAGCCCTACCTTGCAGACCGCCATGTCTTGGCGGCTCAAATCCTGCCACGGTTTCAGACCCCGTCAGGGCGGCGGCCGACGGTCAATTCGAGGTCGATGCTGTCGTTCTTCGACACGAGGTTCTTCCCCCACCCCTCGCACCACTCGATCATGGTCGAGAGATCCGACATGCGGCGGATGAACCGGTCGAGTTTCCAGAAGAGAAGGACATCGAACTCCGGGGCTCGGTTGTTGAGCCACTCGCCCAGTTCATGGGCCGGAGCGAGCCATCGCGAAGGCCCCCTTTCGAGGGGGGCCTACGTGTATCCGAAGTCTCCTTCGGTGGATATCCTCAACTCTTGGAGGTGGGTATCCATGGCGAAGACTGTGATCGATATCGACGAGGAGGCGCTCGCGCTGGCCGCGGAGGCGCTCGGGACCAAGACGAAGAAGGACACCGTCAACGCAGCCCTTGCCGAAATAGGAGCGCGGGTCCGGCGGGAGAGGGCCGTCGCCAGACTCCTCGCGCTGGATGAGGACGGCGCTTTCGACAAGGGGCGGGAGCCGGGATTCAAGGAGGAGGTGCGCGGATCGTGGGGGAGCACGGGGAGCGGTTCCTGATCGATACCTCGGCGGCACACCGCATCACTCTGCCGGGCCCGTTCGCAACCTGGCGTACTGCCCTGGAGGGCGGACGGATCGGGATGTGCGCGGCGACGGAGGCGGAGGTGCTGTACTCGGCGCGATCACCCGCCCAGTACGCCGAGATGCGCGACACGCACGGTGACCTCTACGGCTGGTACGGGATCCCGGACGGGATCTGGACGAAGGTCACGACGCTCCAGGCAACCCTGGCCGCCGCGGGTGCCCTGCGATCCGCCGGCGTCGTCGACCTCCTCGTGGCGCTCACAGCACAGCACCACCGGCTCGTCGTCCTGCACTACGACCGGGATTTCGAGACGATCGCGAAGCACACGGATCTCCGCACCCGCTGGCTGGCGGAACCTGGAAGCATCGACTGAGTGTCCTGACACACATGAACACGGTGATGACGAAAAAGGATCCGCCGGCGGCCGGGGGGTGTCTGGGGGCCGTGGCCAAGGCGGTGGCCGTGGCCGTGGTGCTGCCCGTGCGGCTGGTCTGGGATCTGGTCGTCGTCGCGGCGCGGGGCGCGCAGCGGTATCTGCTGCGGCAGTTGTGGGAGTACCTGCTCTACCCGGTGTACACGTACGTGCTCCTGCCCTGTGGGCGGGCGCTGGGGTGGGTGTGCGTCGTTCTGCTGAAGCTCCTTTTCGTCTGGCCCTGGGTCGGGTTGTGGCGGTACCTGCTGCGGCCGCTCGGGACCGGCGTGGGGTGGCTCGCCTCGTGGGTGTACGCGTACCTCCTCGAACCCGTCGGGGTGTTCCTCTACACGTGGGTGCTCCACCCGCTGGGCGTGGCCGCCGGACGGGTCGGGCAGGTGCTGTGGAGGTACCTGCTGTGGCCGGCCTGGAAGGCGCTGGCCTGGCTGGGGTGGGTGCTGGCCATGACGGTGTTCGTCTGGCCGTGGGTCGGCCTGTGGCGGTACGTGGTCCGGCCGCTCGGGCTCGCCGTGGCATGGGTCGCGGTCCAGGTGTGGCGGTATCTGGTCCGGCCCGTCGGGGTCGCCCTCGGGTGGCTCGGGGTACAGCTCTGGACGTACCTGCTGAGGCCGGTCGGGATCGCCCTCGGGTGGCTGGCCGCGCGGGTGTTGACGTACCTGCTGCGGCCCCTGTGGCAGGTGCTGGTCTGGGCCTGGCACGTCGCCGGGCGGATCCTGCGGGCCCTGTGGCGTGCGGTGAAGTGGGCCGGATGGGTGACCGTCGGGTGGCCCGCGACCCGGGTGTACCGGTACGTGCTCACGCCGGTCGGGCACGCCGTGCGCGATGCCTGGCGCACCGTGCGGACCGCCGTGCGCGAGGCCCGCGCCCAGGTGCGCCGGGCCCTGTGGGGTACTCCTCCCCGGGAACCGGCGAGGTCACGGGCGCGTACTCTGGGTAGTACGACAGCCGTAGGCGCGGCCCCGGAGCCGCCCCAGCTGCGAAAGACGTCACAAGGCGGAGCCTGAGCGCTCGCGCCCCGCACAAGGAGAAGAACCACTGGGCAAGCGACAGCCCGAAGGCCCGCCACCCGCTCCGGCGGTGCAGCGCATCCGACTGCGCTACACCAAGCGCGGCCGCCTCCGGTTCACCAGCCACCGCGACTTCCAGCGCGCCTTCGAGCGGGCCCTGCGCCGCGCCGAGGTGCCCATGGCGTACTCGGCGGGCTTCACCCCGCACCCGAAGGTCAGCTACGCCAACGCCGCCCCGACCGGCACCGGCAGCGAGGCCGAGTACCTGGAGATCGCCCTCACCGCGCACCGCGACCCCGAAAAGCTGCGCGAGCTGCTCGACGAGTCGCTGCCGGCGGGCCTGGACATCACCGACGCCGTGGAGGCCCGCACCTCGGGCCTCGCCGACCGGCTGACCGCCTCCATCTGGGAGCTGCGCCTGGAGGGCGTGGAGGTCGCCGAGGCCGAGCGGGCCGCGTCCGTGTTCCTCGCCGCCGGGACCGTAGAGGTCCAGCGCCGGACCAAGAACGGCGTGCGGACCTTCGACACCCGGGGGGCCGTGGTCAGCCTGGCAGCGGCTGCCGCTCCGGGTGATAGGACGCCGGACAATGCCTGTGCGATACTGCGGCTGGTTGTTCGGCACGTGACACCTGCCGTGCGACCCGACGACGTCCTGTCCGGTCTCCGAGCTGTGGCCGACCTGGCGCCGCCGGTCCCCGCAGCGGTGACCAGGCTGGCGCAGGGGCTCTTCGACGAGGAGTCCGGCACGGTGACCGACCCGCTCGCGCCCGACCGCGAGGCAGTCACGGCCGCCCCACCCACGGCCGCCGCGACCGCCGCCGCGAAGGCGCCGGAAGGTCCCGCCGCGTAAGGACGTCACGAAGCGCAGTCCTCGTACTCGGGAGCCACCTGGGTCGGGCCGCGCACTGACCTGAAGACTTCCGCCAGGCCGTACGCACATCGCGTACGGAACCGGCGGCCATGGACCTACAGCTCCCGTGAGGCGAACGCGCCCCGGAGGCAGGCTCCGCACCCTTCGTGCGGAGCCGTGCCGGACCGGATGTCAGCCGCGGTGCCCAGGGGGCGTGACGGGAGAACCGCCCGCATGCTCAACAACGAAATCGAGAACCCCGCCGTCGGTGGCGACAGCCCCAGCGACAACCTGCCGCCGCGTCGGCGCCGCCGTGCTGCCTCGCGCCCGGCCGGCCCGCCGGGAGCCACCGCCGCCGAGACCGCGGCGCTGCCCGAGGCCACTGCGGCCGCCGAGGCTCCGGCCCCGGCCGCCGAGGAGGCTCCGGCTGCCGCTCCGGCGCGTACCCGTCGTCGTGCGACGCGTGCCGCTGCCGCGCCGGCCGCGCCCGCCGCCGAGGCTCCGGCCGTGGTCGAGGCCCCCGT